>JAPLTZ010000179.1 GCA_026397895.1 Verrucomicrobiota bacterium
GCGACTTTCAAAGCGGCAGAGGGCTGCCGCAGTCCAAGACGCTGCCGCGCCTTCCGTTTCCGCCGGGTGCTGTCCCGCATCACTTCTTCAGGTCGGGCGGGATGGGGGCGAACATTTTCAGGGAGAGGCCGGCGGGCGTGGCGTTCAGGGCGGTGACGGTGAACCCAAAATATTTTGCCACTTGCTCGTATTCCGGCAGCAGGGAGACATCGGCCCCGTCCTTGAAGAATTTCTGGCTGCCGAACAGGGCGAGGGGGCTGGCGGCGGTGTTGGTGTCGCTGTTGCCAAATTGTTTGAAGATATCGAAGGCGGCGCGCATGGTTTCGCGCTGGTTCTCGTAGGCGAGGAGGCTGGTGCCGTCGCCGGCGACGCGCGTGGTGGCTTCGGCGAGGCCGGGGGTTTCGCGGAGGGGCTTGCCGGGCGTCTCGCCGCTGCGGAGGTATTCTTCCAGCGTGGCGGCGTCCATGGAGATGGCGACGTAGCCGTTGGCGGTGGTGAGGCTGAGGGAGCGGTTGCCGGTCTTCTCGCCGTTGACGAGTTTGGCGGGCGGGGTGGCGATGGAATAGATTTTGTGGCCGAGGAAGTCGCGCTCGGCGGGCGGGTCGCCGCGGCGGTTGACGAGCATGAAAATTTGCTTGAGGGTCTCGAGCATTTTCTCGGGTTGCGGCGAGCCGAGGAGGAAGATGGAGGGCGGGGCGGTGATGTCGGCGAGGGCTTTGCTGCGCGGGGCTTTCTGGTAGCTGATGAAGTCGTCGCCGAGGCCGGCGAGGAGGTTCTTGCGGAGGTCGAAGTTGGGGTCTTTCTCCTTGGCGGAAGCGCCGGCGGCGGCGAGGGCGAAGTTCAGGTAGGCGAGTGGGTTCGCCGGCGAGGATTTTGAAGAGGCCCGAGCGTTCGGCTTCGGGGACGGCGAGGAAGAGTTGGGCGGCGCTGCCGTCGGGGGAGGGTTGGGCGCTGAAGGCGACGGTGCGGGGGGCGTCGAGGCCGGTGGCGGTGATGGCTTTCTCGGGGCGGAAGGGCAGCATGGAGGGTTTGCCGGCCTCGGTTTCGGCTTTCGCGGCGAGGGTCTTGGTCAGGATCTCGACAAAGGTTTTGGTGTTGGCCCAGCCGTAGCAACTGGCGTCGCGGAAGAGGGCGATGCGGCTGGCCTCGAACGCGGCTTCATCGGCGAGGGCGGGAGACTGTCCGCCGGCGAGGGCGAGGAGAATTTTCTCGATGACCTTGGGGTCGCCGCCGGCGATGAGGAGGGAGTCATATTGGCCGAGGTAGATTTCCACGGTGCTGTTGGCGGGCGCGGCGGGCGCGGCATCCGGCGCGGGGGCGGCGGGTGGCTGGCTGGCGGCAAATTTTTTCAGCGTGGCGGGGAGGTCGTTGCTGGAGACGATGAGGACGGTGAATTCGAGGTCGCGGATTTTTTCGGTCTTGAGCGGCTTGTTGGCGTCGGTCCACTTGCGCTTGAGTTCGGCGAGGTTGGTCTTGAGGAGGGGGCTGTTGGTTTTGCTGTCCACGAGGAGCAGCCAGCCGGGCAGGGGATTGGTCGTGCCTTGCCAGCCGTTCTGGACGAGGGCGAAGGTGACCTGTCCCTGGGCGAGCGCGGTGTAGTTGGAGAAACTGATGCCGAGGTCGTGCTCCAGCGGGCCGACGAGTTCGGTCTGGAGCTGGTTCATGAATTTGTCGGCGAAGGGTTTCATGGCGGGGTCGCGCCAGAACTGCATCTGGGGGGATTGCTGGCTCTGGGCGCGGGACTTGGCGAGGTCGGGCACGGTGAGCAGCACGAGGGTGTCGGCGGGGAGGAATTTCTCGGGCGCGGGAATTTCGGCGCGGGCGGGGCCGGCGGCAACAATGACGAGGGCGATGAGGGCAATGATTTTTTTCATAACAGGATGAAGGAAGCGGCGGCGGTGACGGCGGAAAATTATTTTGCCTCGACGAGCTTCGTGCGGCTGGGCGGTTCGAGGTAGCGGTAGGGATTGCTGGGATTGTCGTTGGAGTAGGAGAAGGCGTCGCGGTGGTCGAGGAAGAATTTCACGGCGGAAACGGGGATCGCGAAGCCGAGGCCTTCGCCGAAGGTGATCTTCATGTTGGTGACGCCGACGACGTCGCCGCTCATGTTGAAGAGGGGGCCGCCGGAGTTGCCGGGGTTGATCTGCGCGGTGGTCTGGAGGTAGAGGTCGCCCTGCATCTCGCGGGTTTTGGTGCTGAGGATGCCTTCGGTGACGGTGCGTTCGAGGCCGAGCGGGCTGCCGATGGCGAAGACGCGTTCGCCGACGGCGAGCGCCTCGGAATCGCCGAGGGCGATGTGGGCGAACTTGGGCGCGTCCTTCTCGTCAATCTTCAGCAGGGCGAGGTCGGCGAACTTGTTGATGGCGACGATGCGAATCTGTTTGTAGGTCTTGCGCTCCAACTGGTCGTTGCGCTGGTGATAGACTTCGACGGAAATCTGCGTCTCGCCTTCGATGACGTGGAAGTTGGTGATGAGAAAGCCGTCCTCGTCGAGGATGAATCCCGAGCCGAGGCCGCCGGGGGTGCGGACCTGCACGACGGCTTCGCCGAGCGAACTGACGAGGTCGCGGACGGCACGGACGGGGGAGGCTTTGGGGGCTTGGTAGTAGAGGTCGGACTTGGCCGGGGCTTCGGGCGCGGGCTGCGGTTTGGCGGCGGGGGTTTTGCTAGAAGATTTTGTCGGAGCGGCGGTGAGTTTTTCCGTGCGGTTGATTTTAACAATCTGCCCTTGCGGGATGACGAGCGCGGTGTAACCGACATCAATGACGACGGCGTCGCGCTTCTCGGCGAGGATGCTGCCGGTGACGGAGGCGCCGTCTTTCAACTGGAGGGTGTCGGCGCTGGCGAGCGGCAGCAGGCCGCAGAACAGCGCGGCGGACAGGGCGGAAGTCTTTTTCCAGAACATGGGCAGACCATAATGCAGCCTCGCACCTTTGACAAGCCGCGCGGCGGAACGCGCCGTTTTTGCGCGCGGGTGACGTTGACAGCAAACTGTGCCGCGTGCTAGGCTCGCGCAAAGTTTGGTTATGACCTCAATGTTAAACCAACATGTGCTGGTGCTCAATCGCCTCTGGCAGGCGGTCAACATCTGCACGGCCCGCCGGGCTTTGACGCTGTTGTTTCAAGGCCACGCCGAGGTTGTGCTCGACGCGCAGGACGGCTCCTTCCAGACCTACGATTTCCACGAGTGGCACGACCTCTCGCAGCAGCAGCCACACCCGGAAAGCATCCACGCCATCTCGTTCAAGATCCGCGTGCCGCGCGTCATCCTGCTGGTGATGTATGACCGGCTGCCGAAGAAGGAAGTGAAGTTCACGCGGCACAACATTTTCGAGCGCGACAAGAACACCTGCCAGTTCTGCGGAAAAATCTTTGAGCGCGAACAGCTCAACCTCGACCACGTCATCCCGCGCGACCGCGGCGGGCCGACGACGTGGGAGAACATCGTGTGCTCCTGCATCCCGTGCAACACGCACAAGGCCAACCGCACGCCGCAGGAGGCGGGGATGCATCTCGTCCGCAAGCCGAAGCGGCCCAAGTGGCGGCCGTTCGTGCAAATCAGCCTGGCCACGCCGCAGCACGACAGTTGGCGGCACTTCATTGACCTGGCCTACTGGAACGTGGAGCTGGGCGAAGACGTCGGCTGACCGACGCCACCCGGCAAGAGTTGCTTACCAATCGAGGTTCGCGCGCTTCGCATACAACTCGCGCGCGTAAGCCCTCACCTCCGCAAGGCTGCCGACTAGGACATAGACGATGTAAGGGCGGCTATCATTCCTGATCGGCAATTCGTTCATGGGCGTCATCATGATGGTGTTGTTGGCGAACTCGGCATTGTCCTTGCCTTTGTCGAGTTGCTTCCAATGGTAGCCGAGGAAGGATTCCACGGAGCCGCTGCCGCCCGGCCCTTGTCCGGGCGCCGCGCCCATCAGGCCCACGGCGTGGTCTTTGCCGTCGTGGAGCACAACGCAGGTGAAATTCCGCAGGCCGCCCTTGGGGAGCGGCGCTTTGCCGGTGTAGCGCTTGATGAACTGCCGGTTCACAGACGATTTTTGCCAATCCGCATCTTCGGTCCCGCTGCCGGTGGCGGGGTCATACAGGAAGAGCCGGTCCATGAACTGGCAGAGATGAACGCCGCAGACGTTCACGCGGGATTTCGCGATTCCCGCCCAGCCGTCGCGCGCGGTGCAATTCACCGCGAATTTGATGATGCCATCGCGCCCCAGCACGCCGAGGGTCACCCGCTTTTCAAACGCCAGTCCGGAGTATAAAACCGGGTTCAACGGGCCGCCGCCGAGACGCTGGTTCATTTCTACGCCGCTCTCGACCGGGATGGTGCGGATCAAAACCGAGTCGTCGCCCTGCCGCGCGAAAGTCGGGCACGGCGAGCCCATCCGCACCGACGGGTTCGTGAACCAGTGATCCCATTTCGCCGTCAACCCGCAGTCGCACGCGCAGTATCGAGCCCGGCTGGAATCCGTCCAGAGATCCAAAGCTGCACAGACCTGCCGGCCGTAGAAGGCATTGTTCACCAACTGCACCTGCTGGTGCCGGATGTGCCAGACACAGCCGCCCGCGACGCGGTCAAACCGCACCTCGACATCGCCGCGCTTGAGCGACAGCAGACGGGTCAGGTCCATGCCGAAACGCTCGTAGCCGTAGCCGAGGTCGCCGACGAATTCATATCCCGCCGGTGGCGGCTCGTTGGCGTTGAGCGTGACGTAGTGGTCGCTGGAGTTCTTGTATTGCTTGAGCAGCACCCGATCCTCGCCGCGCTGCCAGGTGCTGCCCAGATACTCCACCTGTTTCCACGGCGGGTTGAGGGCGGGCGCGTCCCTGAACGTGTTGCGCTCCGGATTTTTGAAACGATAGAGCGGAGTCGTTCCCGGCAAGGGCTTCTTCGCGAGATAGGCCGTCTGCCCCGCGACCGGGAGCTTGCTGAACGCGTTCGTGGTCGTCATGAACGCATCCGCGCCA
>JAPLTZ010000213.1 GCA_026397895.1 Verrucomicrobiota bacterium
TAGTGGCGCAGATAATTCTTTGCCATGTCGAGGTGCGTGAAGCCACCGCGCAGGACGTGGTCGCGGCAGGCGGCGGGCGAAAAGCGCTGCGGGCTTTTCACTGCGGCGACGAGTTCGTTCGCGTTCGCGCTCAAGACGCCGGTGGCGGGCGTGACGATTTCCGGCAGCGAGCCGTAGGGCGTGCCGGCGACGAACGCGCCGCTGACGAGCGCCTCGGTGAGCGCGATGCCGAACGGCTCCTCCCAGCGCACGGGAAAAATCAGGCAGCGCGCGCGCGCCAGCAGGTCGCGCTTCTCCGCGCCGCCGAGCATGCCGTAGTAGCGCACGCCGCGGATGGCGGGCAGCAGCCGGTGCAGGTTCAGCGGCCAGCTCCGCGAGCCGAGCACGCGCAATTCCAGTCCCGCCCGCCGCGCGACGGTGGCCGCGCCGGCGAGGTTTTTCACCGGCCAGCGCGCCTTGGCGAGGAACACGGCGTAGTCGGCGCGCGTTTCGGCGAAGGCGTATTCGGCGGGGTCGAGTCCGTTGTGGACGAAGTGCCGCGAGCCGTGGTTCGCCGCGTGTTTGCGCGAGACGAAAATCGTGTTCACGTGGAATCGTTCGCCGGGTTTGCCGTTGCCCTCGACGGTGACGACGAACGGCTTGTTCGACTCGGGCCGCGAGGTGTCCCAGAGATGCACGACGTCCGTGGAATCGGGAACAAGCTTCTGCCACGCGCGCGGGTCGGCCTCGTCCGGCGCGACGGGCCGCAGCTCCGCGCCGGGGATGTGGCTCTGGGCGTTGGCGATGAGCGTGACGGTGTGGCCGAGTTCGACGAGCGCCTTGCCGAGCCAGTAGATGACGCGCTCCGTGCCGCCGTAGAGCGTGGGCGGAATCGGAATTTTCCCCGGCTTGTAGAGCGTGATGTGCATGGTCAGTCGCGCGTGGCGAGGATGAATTTTTCCCCGGCGTTGCGCAAGGCTTCGGGCAGGCGGCGCTCGCGCAGCGCGGGCAGCCATTCGCGGCGCGGCGGTGCGCCGGGAATCACGGCGGCCAACTGCAACCGGTAGCCATGCATGGCCAGCGGCAGCAAATCTTTTTCGCGCCCCAGCACGGCGGCGAAATTTCCCGCCGTCCGCAAGTCCAGAAATTCCGTCCGCACCACAACGAATTTCCCGCCGGAGAAAAGCCGGATGCCGCTCGCCTTCGCCGGGCTGCCGATGAACAGCACGGGCTTGGCGGAATTCAGCCGTGTCCGTGCCAGCGTGTCCGCCATCTGCTGCGTCGGGTCGGGCAGCGTGACCGGGCTGATGGCGAAGAACAGCAGCGGGAAAATCAGCAGCAGCGCCAGCCCCGCGCCTTCCGTCGCCGAAAACCATCCGCGCCGCAGCGCGCCCCAAGCCAGCGCCGCGCCCGCCGCGAGAAACAGCGCGCCGGCCAGAATCAGCGCGAGCGTCAGTCCCCATTGCAAATTGATGCCGATGGCCACCGCGAGCAGCACGGCCAGCGTCCCCAGCAGGAATTTCATGATTTGGCGCGGCGAGAAAATCAGCTTGGCGTCCGCCGCGCCTGCCAAAATGTCCGCGACCAGCACCGCCATCAACGGCGCGGCGGGCAGCAGGTAGCGCACGGAAACATTGCTGCCCAGCGCGAAGCCCACGACCAGCACCGCGCTCCATGTTCGTGCCGCCGCCGGCATGACGACCGTCGGAAGTCTTTTTCCGCGTAGCCAAGCTTCAATCGCCGGCAGACTCCACGGCAGAAAATTCACCGCGAGAATCAGTGCGAACACCGGCGCGCGCCACAGCGGCGACCACCAGCCGCCGTGCAGGTTGCCGGAAACTTGGTCGTCGAAGAACGTGTGCCACGCCGCCGCGCCGTAGCGATGGAAGATATATGCGAACCACGCGAGCACCAGCGCCGCCGCCAGCGCGAGGCTCGGCGCGTGCAGGAGTTTTTTCACCGCGCTGAACTTTCGCTCGCGCACCGCGACGAAAGCCCACGCGAACAAAACGATTCCCACGCCGAGCAGCCCTTTGCTCCACACCGCGCCCGCCGCGCCGCCGTAGGCCGTCCAGAACGCGCCGGTCGTGAATTCGCCGAACGCGATGAGTCGCAGGAAGCCGAACGCGCCGAGCGTCACGAAGAAAATCAGCAGCGCGTCTGGGATCGAGCGCGTGGCGGCGAAGACGAATTGGACGTGCGTGGCGAGGATGAGCGCCGCGAGCAGGGCGGTGGTGGCGTTGCCGGTGAGTTTGCGCGCGAGCCGCCACGTCAGGAAAATGGTGCCGCAGCTCGCGAGCAGGAACGGCAGGCGCGCCGCGAACACATTCACGCCGAAGGTCGCGAAGCTCGCGGCGGTGACCCAGTAGGCGAGCGGCGGTTTGTGGAAGCGCGGCAGCCAGTTCGTCGTGCCGTTCTCGGGCGTCTTGGGCACGAGCCAGTCGTGGTCGCGGAGCATCTGCATCGCGCCGTCGGTGTAGTGGCGCTCGTCGGGATACGGCAGCGCGAAGGTGGCGGCGAACGGCAGCAGCGCAAGCGCGAAGACCGCAAGCAGATGCCAGAGTTTCAGGCGCGGATTCATTCGGCCAATTCCCCGTTCGTTTTGCCCGCCTGCCGTTTTGCGGCAAAAAAACTTTTCAACAGCGCCGCGCATTCCTCGCCGCGCACGCCGGAGGTGATTTCGCAGCGGTGGTTCAGGCCGGGGAATTGCAGGAGGTTCAACGCGCCGCCCGCCGCGCCACCTTTCGCGTCGCTCGCGCCGAAGACGACGCGGCCGAAGCGGACGTGGACGATGGCACCGGCGCACATGGGGCACGGCTCTTTGGTGACGTAAAGCGTGCAATCGTTCAGCCGCCAGTCGCCGACTGCGCCCTCGGCTTGCGTGATGGCGAGCATCTCGGCGTGGGCGGTGGCGTCCTTGAGCAGCTCCACCTGATTGAACGCCCGCGCGATGATGCGTCCCTCGCGCACGACGACCGCGCCGACGGGGACTTCCTCCGCCTCGTAGGCGCGTGCGGCTTGCCGCAACGCCTCGCCCATGAAATGCGCGTCGCTTTGCAGGTCAATGATCGGCTCGTCCATGTGGAAACAATGCAGAAGGCGGAAGGAAGAATGAAGAAAGAAAATCAGACGCGCGGCAGGAGCGGGCGTTGACCCTCATAGCTTGAGATTGTCGAATGGGTTGTTGAAAGAAGCTCCTGGCGTCGTAGTCTCGTTACCCAATCGCAGCTTCGTGACAGGAATCATCATCTGTGCAGCAAATGAAGCAGATGTCTGGATATGTTTGCAGGATGCGACGAACTCCGATTTGGCAACGCGCCACCTCTCCACCTCTTTTTTATCGAAGAGATAAACGACGAAGACGACCTCTTCACACGCTTTCGCGGATATCCAATCATTGTATATTTCTTCGTCCACACCAACCGCCGGACAGTCGATGCCGTGAGATGATGGATTCCAGAAAATGTGTCCCTGACGCTCTTTTGAATGTTCAGCAGGAATATGAATCACCCTTGACTGGACGGCGGCTAGCAGCGAGCCGGTTGGCATTTGTGAGTTTACCCATTCTGGCAATTCCACGCGGCGAGCTAAAGTGCGCCTATCCGATGAACTCTCGTAATATCCAAACTTACGAGCGGTCTTGTAGTTCACTGGCACTTCAATTCCACCATGAAGCATTGATGGTTTCCAGCCACCGAGGGCCGTGTCATTCTTCGGGCGAGCATTGTTAAATTTCATAGGAGACTCATTTACAATTGGGAAGTTATTTCAGAGTTAGATTTTCCTCCAACGGATGGCAATGGCAGTGCGCGGCGAAGAAGCCGCCGCGATATTGCCAGAACCACGGCCAGATGCGTTCGCGGTCGGTCTGTGGGATGTGCAGCGTGTCCAGCGCGGCGCGCGGGAAGAATTGAAAGCGGCCTTCGCTCATCGGCGGCGGGAGCTGCTTGAGCTTCGGTTTCAGCTCGAACAGGAACATCAGCCAGTGCGCCTGGCCCTGAAAGCCGTGTTCGCTCACGAGTCCGGCGAGGTGGAAGTCGGACGGCGCGAACGCAAGGCCGATCTCCTCGTGCGCCTCGCGCGCGGCGCAGAAGTAGGGCGATTCGCCCACGTCGGTCTTGAGCTTGCCGCCGCAGGGACTCCAGAAGCCGCGGTTCGGCTCCTGCGCGCGTTCGAGCAGGAGGATTTCGTCGCGCTCGTTGAAGCAGTAGAGCAGCGTGGCGACTTTGTAGGGAAGGGTCATGAATTGAATCCGCGAATTACGCTAATTTTCACGAATTGATTCTGGCCGCATTTTAATTCGCGTCAATTCGCGAAATTCGCGGATGCATCCCCGGCGTTCGCGGCTCGACAATTTTGCCCGTTCCGGCCACGCTCGCGGCGGTGTCGCCTGAAGAAACCGAATCCGATTACCCGCTCGACCGGCTCTGGAAAGAGTATGGCGGCGCGTTCCACGATTTCGACGACCTCACGCTCGCGCGCTGGCTGGCGCAGACGCTCGCCCAACTCAAGGGGCGTGCGTGGCGGGCATCGCATCCGTTGCTGCGGGCATTCCAGCTCGCGGCGGAATCCGGCCACGAGCGGCAGGTGTGGCTGAAGCGGCTGGCGAGCACGCCCTCACCCTACGTGGAAGCGGCGTGCTGTCGCGCGCCGGCGCTGCCGCTGGTGACGCGGGATGTGCGGGAGGCAGGGTTGATCTGTCTGCATTGCAGCGAAACGCTCGTGGCGTTCGACGACATTCCCGAGGCGCTGCAACCGGAACTCACCGCGTGGGCGGCGGCGTATGCGCCGATTCATCAGGTGGCGCACTGGGACGACCGCCAGCGCAAGGGCGCGCGGAATTACGATCAGGCGTGCGAATCCGCCGCGCAGGAGGCGGAGCGGCTGCTGGCGCACCTCGGCGGCCACCTCGCGCCGAAGCTGCTGGAGTTTTATCCCGCCGTCGTCTGGGAAGATCAGGATGAGTGTCTGGAAGTGAGGCCGGAAGATATTCCGCTGTGACTGCTGGTTTGCAGCAGAAAAACAAATCTTCGCTTGTTTCGGCGCAGGCTTCAGATTAAAACATCGCCGTTCGAACCAAAGGAAACGGAAAAATCTCGAGATGAAAAAACAAATTCAAATTCTTAAAGCAAACGCGGGCGGGCGCAAACTCCTGTTGTCACTGTTGCCGGCCCTCGCCGCCGGGCTTTTGTTCACCGGCTGTGCGGCCACGCAGGTCGCGCTGGAACACAAGGACCTCGATGTGCAGACCAAGATGTCGGCCACGGTCTTCCTTGACGTGGAGAAGCGTTCGGAGTCCACGGTGATGCTCGACGTGAAGAACACCTCGGACAAGGAATTGAACGTGGAGGAGATCATCCGTCAGCGGCTGACCGCCAAGGGCTATCGCATCGTGGCCACCCCGACCGAGGCGTTTTATATCCTTCAAGTCAACGTGCTCCAGGTCGGCAAGGCCGATCCCTCGGCGCTGCGGGATTCGCTCTATGCCGGCTGGGGCGGCGCGGTCGGCGGCGCGGTGGCCGGCGCGGCCATCGGCGGGGCGACGCATGGCTACGGCGGCGCGGCCTACGGCGGCGCAATCGGCGGCCTCGTGGGCGGCGGCGCGGAACTGATCGCCGGCTCGCTGGTGAAGAACGTGACTTTCTCGATGATCACCGACATCCAGATCATGGAACGCACGGACGAAAAGGTGACCCAGACCGTGAACTCCAGCCTGCAACAGGGCACGGGCACGCAGGTGCAGCAGACCAGTTCCAGCGTGCGCGAACGCCACAAATACCAGACCCGCATCGCCTCCACCGCGAACAAGGTCAACCTGAAGTTTGAGGAAGCGCTGCCGGTGTTGCAGGAGCAGTTGGCGAAGTCCATCGCGGGCATTCTGTAAGCGACGTTTGCAATTTCAAGGCGAGGCCGGGCAACCGGCCTCGCCTTTTGTTCGGTGATTGTCCCGCCGCGGCGCTCGCGGCATACTCGGCCCATGAAATTTCTGTTCAAGCTGGCGCTGAAACTCCTGCTGGTGCTGATCGTGCTGGTCGGCGTGGCGTTCCTGTCGTGGGACTGGATCGTGAAGAAGGTTGCCGAGAAGCGCATCCAGTCCGTGACGGGCATGGAGACGCACTTCGACACGTTCTTCGTCGGCGTGACCAAGCCGGTCATCCACATTGAAAATTTCCGGCTCTACAACCCGGCGGAGTTCGGCGGCTCGACGCTCGTGGACGTGCCGGAGCTGCATCTGGAATATGACGCGGCGGCACTGCGGGCGGGCAAGGTGCGCATCAAGCTGTTGCGCGTGAACCTCGCCGAGGTGAATCTGGTGAAGAACGCAGCAGGGCAGATGAACATCAACTTTTTG
>JAPLTZ010000355.1 GCA_026397895.1 Verrucomicrobiota bacterium
CCCGCCGTGCAGACTCGCGATGGCCATGTCCGCCCGCGCCTGCGCGTCGCGGCCATTGCGGAACGCCACCCGCAGCGAGCGCGCCGCGCGGCGGATGCCTTCCCTGCACAAGCCGTCCGTCAGCGGATTTGCGCGCAGGCAGACGTAAGGCTCGATGAGTTGCGTGAGCGCGTCGAGACCGGTGCTCGCGGTGAGCGCGGGCGGCAGGTCATAAGTCAGTTCCGGGTCCACCAACGCCACGCCCGCCAGCATCAGCGGGCTGCGCAGGCTGACTTTCAACCGGTGTTCCGGCGCCGTCAGCACCGCGTTGCGCGTCACCTCCGCGCCCGTGCCCGCCGTCGTCGGAATCGCGACGAATGGCGCGGACGGCTGCGTCAACGCCTGACCGCGCCCGATGATTTCCAGGTAATCCCGCACCGCGCCGGGATTCGTGAGCATCGCGGCGATAGCCTTGCCGGCGTCAATCACGCTGCCGCCGCCGAGGGCGATGACGAAATCGCACCGCTCCGCGCGCGCCCGCGCCACGCCTTGCTCCACCGTGGAAATCTCCGGCTCGCCCGCAACGGCGAAGCCGATGCCAGTCACGCCCGACTCGTGGAGAATCTCCAGCAACGCCGCCGCGCGCCGCGCCGTGCGCCCGGTCACGACCAGCGCCCGCGTGCCGTGAACCCGCACCAGCGCGCTGGCCTCGCGCAGCTTGCCCGCGCCGAAGATGATCCGTTCCGGGGCTTGAAATTCAAAGTGCATATGAGGTAACCGCTTCCACGTTTGCGAGATGATGCTCCCAGCTCGTCTCCTTGCCAAAGTGATTCTGTCCAATCTAATTATTGACGACAATTTTAGATTCTAATAGTTTAAGATTATGAGCAATAATAACAAGTTTACCTATTTTAAAAGGAATATGCTTCATGCAATAAAGTGGCGAATACTTCCGTTAATCATATTTACGTCCACACTGAGCATCAACACATACGCCCAGCCATTCCTCACAAACGGCCTTGTAGCATACTACCCGCTCAACGGAAATGCTGTTGACGCCAGCGGTAGCGGCAGCGATGGCGTTGTTTATGGAGCCATTTCCGGAACAGATCGCTTTGGAATCACTAACGGTTGTTTTCGTTTTCAAGGGAATGGCCAATACATCTCCGCGCCTGCAAGTAATCTACCAACGACCAACCGCACCATTTCGTTGTGGTTTAATGTAAATCGTGTTGATAATAAACCCGGGTTTCTAGGATACGGCGGTCGTTTCTGCGGCGATTCCTTTTACATGGGTTTGAACATCGGCAACAGTGGGGAGGCCTATCACGTTTCAGGCCATTGCGGACTCTATGACATGACCGTTCCCTACGTTACCCCACCAACCAACACTTGGAATCATTGGGCAGTGGTAACGGGCACAAATGGAATGATGTTTTATGTCAATGGCCAATTCATCGGGTCACAAGCAATAAACCCGAATACCTATGTTTCAGGAACCCAGCTTGGCTTGGGCACCATTGCTGATCCGAGTGGTCGGGTTCCGTGGTCCGATGAGAACACTGGTTTCATGGATGGGTATCTGGACGATGTCCGAATTTACAATCGAACTTTTTCCAGTGTGGAAATCCAACAATTATACGCTCTTGAATCAGGACCTATTGAATCAGAACCTAATATCGATATCCGAAAGGCAGTTCGATTGGATTTCTCTGCTCTTAAAATTGGGGCGAACTATCAGTTGCAACTCTCGCACGACTTTATTAACTGGACAAATTGGGAAACACCTTTCAACGCGACTTCGCCAAACGACTCACGATACCTAGACCACGGTGACTGGAACACATTCTGGCGATTACAAGTCGTCCCTTAATTACTAGGAGAGCCTAAAGTCAGGATGGTTGAAGTTAGCTAATGCAATTCTCCCCGTCCCGCCTCACCACCCGGCGTCGTCCGGGAACACGTTGCTGAACTTCACGCTGGTGCGCGGCGCAGCCATCAGCGGCGCCACGGCATCGCGCCAGACGGGATAATGTGCCGTCTCCTTGTGCGCCGCCGCCGCCGCCGCATCGCGATAGACTTCCACCAGCACGAAGCGCGCGGGGTCGTCGGCCTGTTGCACCACGTCGAAGCGCGCCACGCCCGGTTCCTGGCGGCTGGCGCGGGCGTTGGCGAGGGTGGCGAGTTTGAAGGCGGCGATGCTCTCCGGCTTGACGTGGACGTGAACGTGGACAATCAGCATGCGCGACGGATACGCGATTCCGCGCCAAACCTCAAGCCTGCGGCGGGTGAGTTGTCCGCAGATTTCGCGGATGGACGCAGATTGGGGACAAAAAATCTGTGTCATCTGCGCAATCTGCGGATGAAGCTATTGGATAAACTCCCAGCGGTCGAACATCGCCGCCTGGCCGCAGGGCGCGCCGGTTTCGGTGACGAGATTCCACACGGTGGCGCGGGCGATGCGGAAGCGCCGGCCCGTCTTGGAAATCCGCACGCCGGAGTAGTCGTCGATGAATCCGTGGGCGGCGACGGCGGCGAGGAGGCGGGCGCGTTCGTCGCGTTCCGGCGCTTCGGCGGTGAGGCGCGAGGGCGTGCGGGTGAGTTCGGCCCAGGTCATTTCCCAGAGCGCGAGCGCGGCGGCGTTGCCGTAGTTGAGGACGGGGTCGGCTTCCGTGCCGTGCGAGACGAGCACGAACGGCGCGTGGAAAATATTTTTGGCGAGGCCGAGCGGGTTGAACAGGCCGGGGAGCAGGTCGCGCCCGGTGAATTGCCGGTGGCTGCGCGCGAGCGTCGCGGAGTGCGCGATGACGGAATCGGTTTGCCAGGGCTGGGTCACGATTCGTTTCAGCGGCCGACCGCGTCCCAGTTTTTCAGCCCGATGACGGGCAGGGCGAATTCAAAGGCCACCCACCATTCCGGCGTGTCGGCGGCGCGGAAGCAGTCGTAGATTTTTTTCCGGGGTTGCGGGTCGCCGGCTTTCGGCTGGTTGCCGCGCAGGCCGAGCAGCAGACCGCCTTCCTGATCACAGTCCACGTGCCGGTGCAGGATGAAGGCGTCAATGCCCGCGAGCCGCTCGATCTTTTTGTAGGCGTAGCAGAACGCGGCGGCCTGAAGGGTTTCGCCGTCCGCGCGGGCGGGCGTGTGAAAGCCTTGTTCGCTCAAAATAATCCGGCGCGGCTGGCCGTGGAACTGGAGTTCGGGCCGGCGCAGATAGGCGGGGAGGAGCTCGAGGTTCTTGAAGGTGATGCGCGGCGTGGTGAGGACGTTGGTGGTGGCGGTCTTGTCGCGCCAGAAGCGCGGCTCAAAAAGGTTTTCGGGATACGGATGGAACGCGACGTGCCAGTCGAAATCCCCGCCGGCCCGCGCCTGCCGGGCGAAGTAATCCAGCAACGCCCGCGCCGGGGATGATTGTTGTTCGTCGCCGGCGGCGTAGCGGATGTTCCAGTGGTGTTCGAGCGAGAGGTAGACGCGCGCCCAGCCGGATTCCTTGCGGATGGCCGCGTGCGCGAGGCGGACGGTGCGGAGGTAATCGTCCGCAAACTCCGGCATACTGACGCGGCCCATGTTCGCCCACCACCAATGCGAATTGACCTCGTTGCCGATGATGTAGCCGGCGACGCGGCCAAACTTTTTGTCCGGGCGCGACCAGCGTTCCGCGCAGAACTCCAGCGTCGCCGCCAGCCAGCGCCGGCCTTCGTCGGTGACGGTGTTGAAGTTGCCGAGGCGGTTCGGCGCATTCGTCTCGCAACGCGGATGCACCATGATGCGGTTCACTTCCGGGTCGCCGGACTGATAGGTGAGCACGATGAGCGTCACCACCACGCCTTGGTCGGACAACGCCTTGATGCGTTTGTCCAGGCTTTCGAGATAGCCGCGGTGGAAACGATACTGGCGCCCGCCGGTTTCCCAGACGGGACTGTTCGTGCCGCCCTGCGGGTCAATGAGCGCGCAGAGATTGAAATTCAGCCCGGCGTGCTTCACGCCCAGCGCGAGCGCGTCGTCCACCAGCTCGACCTGCAAACCCTTCTTCGACGCGGCGGCGGGATACGGCCCGGCGTAACGCGGCGCAACCGTTTCCGCCGAAACGGACACGAGGCCGGACGCCAGCGCGGCGGCGATGATGAACTTCGGAATTTTCATGAATCGGCTAATGGGCCGGGGCTTTGACCGGCGCGTTGGTCTTTGGCGCGGCGTCCGCCTCCTTGAGAAAATGGTCCAGTATGCTGAGGTAGCCATCGAATGAG
>JAPLTZ010000030.1 GCA_026397895.1 Verrucomicrobiota bacterium
CAAAGCGCGGTCATGCCCGCGCACTCCACATCGGTCGCTGGGTCGCCGATTACTGCGGCGTGCCCATCTGGCTCATCATCTTTTGCATGGCGGCGACCATCATCTGCTGGATGTCGGTGTAGGCGGTGTAACCGGTGGGCGGCTCGAATTGCGCGGCGTCGGGCTTCCCGAACTTGATGTTGCTGTAGCGCATGAGAAGCGAGCCTTCCTTGGCGGCGGTCTGGATTTGCACGGGGAAATCCTTGAGGTCGGTGGCGTTCCAGACGGTGAATTCCTGCGTCTGCTGGTCGCCGGCGGTCATGGTGACCTTGTTCTTCACGCAGGGATGGCCGGCCACGGTTTCCTTGCCGAGCGCGGCGGTGGTGATTTTCACTTCTTTCTCCAGCGTGGCGGCGTCTTCCTTGGGCAGCGCCATCCGGACGTAGGATTTGATGCCGGGGTAGATGATGTAGATGGTTTTCTGGTCGCCGCGTGTGATGTTGATGATGCGATCCATGCCGAGCTGCTTCATGTTGCCCATCGCGCCGGGCGGCATGCCGGGGACTTTGGCTTTGGTCATGTCGATCTCGGAGCGCATCTTGGTGTCGAGCGCGGCGAAGCTGGCGGGCATGGACATGGCCCGGCCGTCGGCGGTGGTGACGTCCATCTGCACGTCGGCGGTGAAGGCGTTGTTCGCGCCGAAGAGTTTGGTGAAGCTGGCGCTCATGCCGGCGCCGGCCCCGCCGGGCGCGGGTTGGGCGAAGGCGGCAATGGTGGCGGTGAGCAGGAGGGCGAATGCGGCGGCGGTCTTGGCGGTGAGTTTCATTTCGCGCGAGGATACGCCGGAGGGCGGGCATCGCCAGCCAAAACTGGCGGGGCAGAGGCGGGGACATCGCACTGCGCTGTCCCCGCCCGCAGCGGCCTGTCGCGCCAAAGGAAGCGAAGGGCGGAACGATCGTGGAAACGCCGCGTCTCACGCGTTCGATTCCGTCGCCTGACGCTGCGCTCGGCGACGGGGTCATCGCAGCGCGATGACCCTACCAATCTGTTTTCGATTGCGGTTGAACGCTCCGTGCCTAAACTGGTCGGACAACCATGCGAGGTATTTTGAAAGCACATCATCTGGAAAACCGACGGCTGGCATTGAAGGCGTTGGTTTTGTTTTTCACGGGCGCGTTGCTGCTGCCGCTGGCGGCGCAGCAGTTGCCCATCATCGAGAAGACCCTGCCGAACGGCATGCGGCTGCTGCTCATCCCGCGCCACGACGACCCCAGCGTGGCCGGCGGCTGGGTGGCGCACGTGGGCAGCGCGAACGAAAAGCCCGGCATGACGGGCATCGCGCACCTGTTCGAGCACATGATGTTCAAGGGCACGAAGACCATCGGCACGAAGGATTACGCGCAGGACCTGGAGATCATCAACGCGCAGGAGGCCGTCCGCGAGGAGATGCGCGCGGAGGAGGCGAAGTTGCGCGCGGCGGCGCGGCGCGGGGAGATCGACGACTGGCAGAAGCCGGAGAACAAGTCGCCGCGCTGGCGCGAACTGGAAAAGCAGTTCAACGAGCTCGTCGCCAAGCAGCGCACGGTGCAGGTGAAGAACGAATACGACAAAATCTATTCCGCCAACGGCGAGTCGGGCATGAATGCCTTCACCTCGGAGGATATGACGGTCTATTTCTGCAACGTGCCGGCGAACAAGCTGGAGCTGTGGATGTGGATGGAGTCCGACCGGCTGCTGAATCCGGTGCGGCGGGAGTTTTATTCCGAGCGCGACGTGGTTTTCGAGGAGCGGCGGATGCGGACGGATTCGCCGCCGCTCGGCCTGTTGAACGAGGCGTTCCAATCCATGTTCTGGGAATCACACCCGTATCATTGGCCGACCGTCGGCTGGCCGTCGGACATCCCCGCGATCTCCAAGTTGCAGGCGGATGACTTCTACGCGACCTACTACGCGCCGCAGAACCTCACGGCGTGCCTCGTCGGCGATTTCAACCCCGACGCCGCCCTCGCGCTCGCCGAGAAATACCTGGGCCGCATCCCGCGCGGCACGAACACCGTGCCCGACGTCGTCACGCAGGAGATGAAGCAGCCCGGCGAGAAGCGGCTCAACGGCGAGGCGGACGCGAATCCGCAGGTGGACATCCTCTGGCACACCGTGCCGTTCGCGCACAAGGATTCCTACGCGCTGGACATCCTCGCGCAGTTGCTTTCCGACCAGACCGGGCGGCTCTACAAGGGCCTCGTGTTCGGCAGCGGCGTCGCGACGGACGTGAGCGCCTCGCAAGTCTCGCAGAAATGGGCCGGCTACTTCGACATCACCGGCGAAGCGGCGGACGGCCACACGCCGGCGGAGTTGGAGCAGGGGATTTACGCCGAGCTGGACAAGCTCAAGACCACCGAAGTGCCGGCGACGGAATTGCAG
>JAPLTZ010000317.1 GCA_026397895.1 Verrucomicrobiota bacterium
GCGTTCATCGAAAGCGTCCTCATCCCCGCCAACCCCTCGCTCTACGGCGAGGTCAGCGACCGCCACACGCTCTGCGTCTCCACGCAGGTCGGCTGTGCCTACGGCTGCAAGTTCTGTGCGAGCGGACTCGACGGCTGGAAGCGCAACCTGCTCCCGCACGAAATCGTCGAGCAAGTCCTCGGCGTGGAACGCTGGTGCGCCGCCGAGAGTTCCAAGTTGAAAGTTGAATGTTGCAAGTCGGACGAAAGCGCGAACGCCGCAGAACCTGCAACTCCCCGCCCCAAAAACCCCGGCAACTCCTTCCCCAGCGACCGCGTCGTGGACAACATCGTCATCATGGGCATGGGTGAACCGTTCGCCAACTACGACAACCTCCTCAAAGCCCTGCGCCTGCTCAACGCGCCGTGGGGCGGCCGCATCGGCGCGCGCAAAATCACCGTATCCACCAGCGGCCTCGCGCCGCAGATCCGCAGGTTCGCCGACGAGCCCGAGCAATTCTCCCTCGCCATTTCCCTGCACGGCGCGACCGATGCCGTCCGCGACCGCATCATGCCGGTGAACAAAAAATATCCACTCCGCGAACTCACCGTCGCGCTCGACTATTATCAAGCCAAGCGCGGACGCTTCATCACATTTGAATACATCCTCATCGCCGGCGTGAACGATTCGCTGGAGCAGACCAAGCCGCTCGCCGCGCTCGCCAAGCGACTCAGCGCCAAAGTGAATTTGATTCCCTACAACACAGTTGAAGACCTTCCGTGGAAGCGCCCGGATGACGAAGTTTGCGAGCGGTTTGCCGCCGCATTGCGCCAGCACAAGATCGTCACCACGCTGCGCCGCGAAAAAGGTCACGACATTGACGCCGCCTGCGGTCAGCTCCGTCTCAAGACCGAACGCGAACTGACTTCGGCCTGAACGCCGTCAGTCAATTAGTTCTTGGTGATGGCACGGGGAATTTGCTAAAATATTTGTGCCATGGCAGAAACAATTCCAGCGGTGAAAATGTTGCCGGTCGAGGCCGATTCGTTTGAGGCCGTCGGATATTTGGCCGGCACCCGGCAATTGGTCATCAAGTTTCAACGCCCCCCGACACTCTGTTTTGAAAACGTCCCGCGCTTTCGTTTCGACGGACTGATGGACGCGCCCCGCAAAGACGCCTATTTCGACACCTTCATCAAGAATCACTTTCTGCACAAAGAGGTCACGCTGCCGTCGCCGGCCTGAACGGAAGAAAATCCCGGCTTAAGTTTTCGTCGCCAGGCTTTCGTTCACCTTCTGCATCACCGCAAACGCGTCGGCCACATAGAGCACGTCCGCCTTGCCGCGCGCCCAGCCGCAGTTCGGGTCGAGGCTGATGGCGCGGCGCTCGTTGATAAACCGCCAGCCCACCGTGTGCGGCTCTTCGCCATGGCAACAGGTTGAAAGCCCTTTCGCATGACGCGGGGTCGCGCCGGTCTGCCCGATCTGGTTCAGGTGCGAAAGGAACGGCAACACCGCCTGCCCTTCCCCGCCCAAGTCCACCAGCGACTTGCTGCTGCCCAGCGACGCTCGCGTGGCTTTGAGAAAACCGAGAATTAATTTCTCCGCTTCGGGAACGTGCGTCTGGCCGTCCGCCTGTTTCTTCGTCCAGCCCGCGCCGGTCACGAACAGCAACTGCGCGTCGGGGCGAATCGTCTGCGCGTCGGCCTTCGGTTCACGCAGGCCAACCACCGTCGTGCGTTTCTGGGCTTCGGTCAGATTCACGGCAACCATTTCCACCTCCGCCGTGCCCGCGCCGCAATCGCACGCCGTCTGGCTGCCAGGGTCAACGCCGATGAACCACGGCCGCTGCGTCCGCGTCAACGCGCCTTCCATGCGCTGCTTGTAATACCAGCGGTTCACTGAAATCTTCCCGTCCGCCGCCGCCGCGCCAGTGACGTGCGTATCCACGCGCCCGCCGAGACGCTGCGCGACTCCGGGCAGCACGCGCGCCCACCGCGATGTCGCCGGAGCAACGATCACCGTGGCCTGTGCCGCCTTGAAAATAGCTTCCGCCGCCGCCGCATCCGTGGCGTAACGCGACTGGCTGAAATCCGCGCCCGTGACGCCGAGGTGTTTCGTCGCCGGACAGGCTGCGATGGAGTTCGCCGCCGCTTGGACGTTTTCGCCGATCAGGCCGATGACGAGTTTTGAGCCGGCGAGCGATTTGTGCAGCGTCGCCGCCGCGTGCAACGCCTCGCGTGCCGACTTGGCGAGCGAGCCGTCGATTTCCGTGTGAGCGAGCAGGAGTATGGTTTCCATAATTATATTTTTAGCCGCAAAAAGTCACAAAAGACGCAAAAGTTAAACCGTATCGGACAGCACGAATTTCCGCACTTCCAGTTTGCTTGAGCCAAAGTTGATCAACAGGCCGTGCTCAACCCGGCAACCCCGCAGGTATCCGAGCAGTTGCGCCACATGCTCGTCAGTCAGAGCCTTGCAGGCTTTGAGTTCGACGATGAGTTCTCCCTCAACGAGCAAATCCGCAACGTAGTCGCCAAGCACCGTCCCGTCCTCATCGCGGACCTGTAGCGGGTGCTGTTGCTTGACCTCCAAGCCAGCTTTACGAAGCCGATGCGCCAGACCGTTCTCATAAACCTTCTCCAGATGCCCATGCCGCAGATAGCACTGTAAGGCAAAAGAGGTTTCCCGGACTTGATCACAGAGTTTGAAGATTTCAGTTTGTGTTTTCATGCTCCTTTTGTGCCTTCTGCGTCTTTTCGTGGCAATAATTTCTTGAGCATTGGCCACAAAGAATCACAAAAGGCGCAAAACATACCAATGTCTGGCAGAACGGGTTTAACACCTTCATTTTTGTGCCTTTTGCGCCTTTTCGCGGCAATCATTTCTTAATCCACTCCACGATTTCCTTCGCGATGTCGTCCGCCGATTTGTCCTTCACGATTTTGGTTTCGCGCATCTGCTTGGGCAACGTCACGCTGGCGAACGTCAAACCTTCGCCCGCGAGCTTCGTCGGCTTGGCCTTCTGCAATGCGGGCATCACGGTGCGCATGTTGGTCATGCCGACCTGCGGATTGTTCTTCGGCTCGGGCAGATTGCCTTGGTCCACGCCTTGGAACTGGTCCACGATGCCGAGACGTTCGCCGACCATCTGCATCGTCGCGCCCGCGCCGCGCGAGGCAGATTCCCAGCCACCGAAGACGAGCAGCTTGGATTTGTCGAGACCGGGAATCGTCTGGATGGCTTCGGCCAGCGCTGCGGCGACTTCGGCAGCTTCGGTGAAACCGCTGGCTGGACCGTCGAGCGCAATGAGTTCGAACGGCACGCGTTGCGCGACGGTCATCATCACCTGCTGGAGCTTGGCCTTCGGGCCGAGGCTGACGAGCCAGACTTTGCTGCCGGGCGTGTTCTTCGCGAGGTTGGCCGCCTCGTAAAGCGCGTGGCCCGCCCACGGATCGAGGACGGCGGGCAGCATCATTTCATTTTTCAACGCCGGCCCGGTGGGCGACGCGACGGGTTCAAGCGTCTGCAACGGATCAGGCACGATCCCGGCGCAAACGATGATTTGGTATGCGGTGCTCATAAAATTTAAGGTTGGGCCGCGAAAAGGCGCAAAAGAATTTTTACCCCACGCCGTCGCAACCAAGAGTTGTCAATACCAAGACCCCTATACTTTACCTTTAAAGCCCCATATCACTGCGGGGCTGCATGTCTTGTCTAATGGAAAACCGTTTTGGCGCGTTCACCACTCGCCTCCGATAAGCCCAAGTTCGTTGACTTGAAGTGAGCGGATATGGCTTGTCCATCCTTCTTCCTCGATCAGTTTTAGGACCAGCTCTCCAGTAGGCTTGTCAACAAATTGCCCACTCTGTAAATCCTTTCTGACCTGTGTTGCCTTCTGAATATCCGCAAACGACTTAAATATTCCGCCTATAGCTCCAAAAAGGAGCAAACCTCCATCACCACCACGCGGCGTTATTAACAAAGTGCAAGCGTCCGACTTGCTGCGATACTGTTTTATTTGGTCTGCAATTCTCTGGAACTGGTTTAGCAATGGTTTCTTGGTAAACGAGGTGGCGGACGCACAATCTGCAATCATGATTTTTTGCTTCACCATCATGTTAATAATATATCGACTCTCACTGCCTTCCATGAGAAGCAATCGAGCAATGCGAAAATCCGTCGCATTGTATTTTGAGTTCACCACTTGCATTCCTGGGCTTGCTTTCCGGCCGTCTAGCATCAGACCGTTACCATCCTGTAGCCACGTGACTCGTGACAGCGGTATTGAATCTAGGGAATCTATGCTGGAGTAAGAAACTTCATCCCGAAATTCAAATGTGAATTTTCCAGCATACAAGCAATCAGCCGTGACCCATATACCGCTCTCGGTAAATGACTTTAGATTGCCAGTTGGTTTCTTTTGGGGTGTTTTAAGATGGGCCATTAGCGACACAATCCCACCAATTGCAAAAATTAAGCCCAGCAACAAAACCAATCCCCCGACAATATAATACCAAGCGCCAAAACCAAGTCCCCGTGCAGAATCAAAGATTTTGATACCCACCCCAAGCAAGGCAGCGGCAAACATAAATGCAATGACAATACCACCTGCACCAGATGGTGGTTCGGTCGGGCCGACCACAATTCCAAATCCGCTTTCAATGACCTTTCCTTGGTTCTGTGTCTGATCGTTGCTCATAGTGTTTGTTTTGGTGGGGTAATGTGACAAAAAAAATACAGTGCGTGCTTTAATTGCCAATCAAAATGAAATCATGGTTCTCCGGCAATTAAAATTCAATGCACCAATTTGTGGTTTCATAATATTTGTTGGCTCATTTATAATTAAAATCAATTCTCCGCCGAGTGCAATCCGCCCGTGCCGGCGCGGAAGGCGACGGCCATGCGCTCCGGGTTTTCCGGCGCGGCGGAGGCGCAGTTCCACAGGCACGCGCCGCAGTGGATGCATTTTTCGCGGTCGAAATTCGGCACGCCGTTTTCGCCGGGCGTGATGGCCTGGCCGGAACAGACCTCGACGCACAGCTTCGTGCCGCAGCGCTGGCATTGGTTCGGAAACACAAACGCGACGTGGTCGGCGTAGCCGGGCGGCGCTTGCACCTTGCCGCCGAGCAGCAGCGCGTCCTGGTGCGAGACGAGCAATTGGCCGTCGTAGGGAATCGCCGGCCAACCGGCGCGTTCCATGAGCGCGGCATGCGCGGAAACGCCGCGCGCGTAACAGTCGTCGCGAATCGCGCGCACTTCGCCGGGCGGGATGCGGCCGCGAAAATAATCTTCGCGCGAGGGAATGCGTTCCCACGGGCGAAGCGGTTTGCCGGGCAGGACGAGCCGTCCGCCGCTCAATCCGGCCAGCGCCATGCCGATCATGCCGGTGACAACGCCACGTTGAAAACCGTCGCGGGATTTTTCGGCGACGCGGGCTTCCGATTCCACCCAGCTCGTGCGGCGGCGGGCGACGTAGGCGGCTTCGAGATTTTCCTTCGTGAACGGCTTCTTCGCCTTGAGCAATTCGAGCACGGCTTCGGCGAGTTGCGCGCCGGTGGCCCAGGCTTCGTCCACGCCCGAGCCGGTGAGGACGTTGGTGCTGCCGCTGCCTTCGCCGATGCGCGCGTAGCCGTCGCCGACGAGATGTGGTTCGCCGCGCCGGCCGGATTCGCCGAGCGTCTTCGCACCCCACGAACGGAGCTTGCCGCCCTTCAGGTAGCGCCAGAGATACGGGTGCAACATCCAATGCTGGAGGTAGCGGTAGGTCGTGCGAACCGGGCTGTCGAACCACGACGGCACGAAGATACCGAGCGACGCGACGCGGTCGGGATGCACGTAGAGAAAACCAAAAATCTCCGGCTCGGGATAACCGAACGTGTGCAGCACCGTGCCGGGTTTGAGTGGCGTGTCTTCGGGCAGATCCACGACGAACTTCATGCCCACGGCCCAGTCGCGGGTGTGGTGTTCTGGTGGTAGACCGAACAGTTGGTCTAGCTGTTGGCCGATTGGGCCAACCGGGCCATCGCCAACAACTGTGAGTGCCGCGTGAATATCCATGCCGGGCGTGAAGCCGTTGCTTGGTGCGCCTTGTTTGTTCACGCCTTGATCAAGCAAGCGGACGCCGACAACTTTTTTGTTTTCGACAAGCGCCTGACCGACGGGCGTGCCGGGCCAGATTTGAACCATGCCGGTGCTTTGCACCT
>JAPLTZ010000380.1:0-12146 GCA_026397895.1 Verrucomicrobiota bacterium
TAAGGTGGCGGAAGCGACCGAATGCCTGCATGAGCCGTCGGTGCGGGAAGACCTCCGCTGGAGCCTTTCCCAGCTGCGCCAGGGGCAAATCGCCGAAAAATCTGCGCGCCGCGTGGAAGCCTATCTCGCCACGCGCTTGTTGGCGGTGCAACTCGCGGGCGAGCCGGAACTGCCGTTACCAGAGGTGGACGAATCCACCGCCATCGCCGTTGCGCCGATTGTGAGTTCCGGACAAATACTGCGGCTGAATGCCGATGATTTCACCCGCCATGGCATTTTTGCCGGCACAACCGGCAGCGGCAAAAGCACCGCGCAAGTCGGCCTCGGCGACGCATTTAGAAGCAGGAATATTTGCCTGGAGATATTTGCCCGGAAAGAGGCGGGACGCCTCCTACTGCATTATCCCGAGGCCATTGTCATCCGCCCGGACCAGCTGTTGGTCAACCTTTTGGAGTCTTTTGGCGACGCGAGGATATTCCTTGCGGAGTTGGCTCCCATTCTTGCCCGGGGCATCGGCATCCGCTCGGATTATGTTCCGACCCTGCTGGACGTGTTGATTCGGACGCACGCTGGTCGGCGCGCGGGTGAGCCGATGGTGAGCCTGAAGCAACTGGAAGATATCTTCCGGCATCTCGGCGCGCGCGGCAGCCGCAAGTGTGAAACCATCGCCAACGCGCTGGCCACCTTCAATCTCTTTCTTGGTGACACCGCCCGGGTGCGTCAGGGGGTGGCTTGGGAGGATAAACAACCTGTAATCATTTATGATTTTGAAGGAACCCCACCCGCCTATCGCGCCTGCCTGAGCGGCTTGCGACTTCTGCGATTACAGGCGCAAGCCGGGCAGCAGGGGCATAATTGTCATCTACGACGCGTAATTTTTCACGACGAGGCCGGCCTTGAATTCGGCCGTGAATTTGAAGCGCAGGCGGGATCGGGCTTTGTTCCCATCGCCAAGCGGTGGATTTCGCAAATGCGTTCCCGGGGCATCGGCATTTTGTTCGGTTGCCAGTCCTACGGGCAGATGACCGAGGACATCAAGGACAACACAAGTATCGTCCTGGCCTTCCGCAGCCCGGCGCCCGCCGAAGCGCAGGAGCTTGCCGTCCGACTCAACCTTACGGATGACCAGCGGCAACATCTGCGGCAACTTCCCGACGGTCGCGCCTTTATGATTGCGCCGGGCCTGTCCCGTGCCGTCGAAGTGCAATTCTCGTATATCGATCTGGGAGATTATCCGCCGGAGGAATCAATCACCGCCCGCATGACGCCGGTGCTGGCGCAACTCCGCCAACAGACCCTGTTCTCGCGCGAAGAACCCATCAAGCCGCTCGATATTGAAAAAATTCTGGCAGCGGAATCCCCGGACTCGGAAGCCACTCCGACCGAAAGTTCAACGCAACCGGCATCCAATCCGGGACTGTTTTCCGGAATGCTACTGGGCGACCAGTTGTGCTTACTGCGGGATGTTGTGGACTATTCGGAATCCGGCGTGGCTGAACGCTTCCGACGGCTTGGCTTTGGCGGGGCCAAAGGAAACCGCATCAAACAGGAACTGATTGACCTGGGGCTCTTGACCGTGGTCGAGGTGCGCCGGTCGATTGCCGGGGCGCCCACCAAGATTTTGCGCCTTACGGATGCCGCCCGGAATTTGCCCGGTCTCTGAACCAAACAAGAATGGACACCTTATGAATATTCATCGCGCTCACGAAAGCATCCGCCATGCGGATGGCAAAATCGAATTGGGTTGGTTGCTGACCCAGCATCGGTTCTACGTGCTCTACGAACACAAGCTCGCCGATGTGGTCGCGTTTCGCGCGACCGGGCGGCGGATGCGGATATTGTGCGGCGAGCACGAATTAACCCGGCGCAACGTCTGCCGCAACGTCCGGCGGAACTTTGGCAACGGCTGCACGGCCATGATCATGCTCGTGCCCGATGAACCAGCGCGGGTCGCCACGCGCCGCTTTTTGCAATTCGTGTTTCCCCGACGCCTTTGGTCGCGGATCAGCATTTTGACCCATGCCGGCTGTCGGCAACAACTGGTCAAGCTTGCACATGATTCTGAAACCATAACTTCCGTCACAGTGGTCGAGCGGCCGGCCGCTGCCGACGGCGTCAAAACCATCGCCGCCTAAGTCCGCATCCTCAACAACAAAAACAGCAGAAAGAAAAAACAAATGAAAACACAAAACAACAGCACATCGGTTGCTCCCGAGACGGGAGGCAACAAAACCAACGGCTACTACGCGAGTGGTGACCACGCCAAACAAGTTCGGGAAATTGCTGGCCGGGAAATCGTCGAGCCGGAGATAGACAAGCCCGCGCTGCGCATAACCGCTTTCACCAATGGCCGCGCTGGTGAGTCCGGAGTGCGGGAGACGGCCGCGCGCAATTTTGGCGCGCTCAATAATCAGCACGTCGAGGAAATTCATGGCGTGCTGGAAATGCTCGAACACGCAATTGCCGGTGCTGGCAGGCACATCCGGGAAATTTCTAACGGCATGAATCCGGCCAAGCGCTATATTCACACCAACACCGCCGGGACACCCTGGACCAGGGCGTCTCGCGTCTTGTTCTGGTTTTTTATCATCATCTCGGTGGTGTTGCTGGCCGTCGGCATCAACACCAATGCGAACGTGTTGCGTTCCTCGGGCATCCCCGCCTTCGAGAATCTGATTGCCGCGTATCTGTTCTCCGGCATTCCGATCGCGTTGGCGGCCTGTCTGAAGGGGTTGTTCTCCTATGTTCAGGGCGATTCGCGCCGCCGCGTTTACATCATCGTGGTCTGGGTCATCGGCTTCCTCTTTGGGGTGATCTGGGCTTATCTCTTTGCCGAGATATTTCGCGGCATCACGCAAAGCACCGCCGAAATTGTGCGCAGCCTGACGGAGGCCGGCAGTGCCACGGCAGCCCCTAACTCCAATTGGGTTTTTGTGTTTGTGGCGATTATCGCCGAAACATTTTTGTCCGCTGGCTGCTGGCTGACGGCGCAAACCATCGCCGAGAAGCATCAACTGGAGGAGTTGGCGGACAACCCCGCCTATTTGAAGCAGCAGAAGGACTTGGATCAGTGGAGCAAGGTTCAACATGAGTATGTCCAGTTGCGGGGTTGTCTCAATGGCAAGCTTCAGGCGATCGAGAACAAATCCCGCGAAACTAAAACCAACAAACAAAGATAAAATCATGAAAACATACATTGCTAAGTTCTTCGTGCTGGCGGCAATCAGTCTGGCTGTCGGCGTTAACTCGACGCGCGCCTTGGGCGCGACGTATACCGTGGGGGTTCCACCCCATAACACTCCGAAACAAGGTGCGGAATTGTTCCAAGGCTTGCTGGTCTTCATGCTGGACACGGCCGTGCCCGGGGACGAAATCACCGTGTGTGACGCGCTCAATCAAAAGCTCGTCACTCGGTTTGTCATCCCGGAGGGAAAACTGTTCCAAGCCAATGCCAAGGCCCGGGCGCAACGCCTGGCGGCTCCGATGACGGCGCTGAAGCAATTCCTGCTGACGGAACATTCCTATCCGGCGGAGTTGGCCGGCGTCATCGCGTTGCCGCAGTTCCTGGATTTTGCGGCGACTCAGTTGCGGCGTCCGGACCAGCCGTTGCGCGTGGTGATTCTTGCTTCGCCATTCTACATGGATGGCAGCGGGGAGGGCGCGTGCAGCATGGATACGGCGGTGCCGTCGGATGCGCACCTCACGGCGGAGCAGCAGTATTCTCCGTTCGGTTGCGCTTTGCGGAAGCGCAACTTGAGCGGCGTGGCCGTGCATTATGCCTACCTGAACGCGAAGTTCCTGAATGATTATCATCAGGAGCGGATCACCCGGTTCTGGGCTTTGTATTGCCAGCAAGCCGGTGGAGTTCTTGCCACGTTCTGTGCGGATGCCGCCATCGCCTTCCAGCGGGCCAAGGAAAACATCCAACAACCGTGTGTGGCCGCGCAACTCGATTCCAGTGACAAGAAGATCGAGATGCGGCAGGTGGTGCGGCGCGGCGTGATTACGTCGCAGGTGGTGACCAATCTGGTTGGCCGCGTGGCCACAACCAGCACTGTGCCTCGCGTGGTCACCTCCACCACGGTGGTCGAGACGAACATCCCGGCGCTTAACCGCCCGCCAGTTGCCGAGCCGATTATGGTTCAAACCACAAATCCGCTCGCGCCACCGGTTGTTTTGCCGGTGACAATGGCGGTGACGAATCCACCGTCGCCGGAGATTGTGAAATTGGCTGAGGCATTCCCGGTCAAAGCCACCACCAACAAGCTGGTGGTTGGAATCGCATGGTCGGCGGATGTCGATCTTGACTTGTGGGTGCGGGCCAACCCGGCCGCCGCCGAATTGTATTACAACAACAAGTCCACGCGCGAGGGCCGCTATCTGCACGATTGGCGGAAACGCAATCTGGGCGTGGATTATGAATACGTGGAATTGAATCCTCGCGAGGCGGTGGATGTGGCCGAAGTCGGAGCTTGGGTGAACTACTATCAGGGATCGGCTTCACCCATCCGTGGTGTCGTGGTCGTGATCTACGAGGGACTCTCGTATTTTGGGGAATTCACACTCGCCGCTCCCGGCGGCAACCGTTCGGGCGAAAAAGACAAACGCGAGCAAAGCCGCTATTGGATGCGCCTCAACTTGGCCGAACTCATCAAGTCCGGCAATAAGCTGAGCCCAATCGAGGTCACTCGGTGACACTGTTAAGTCAATCGCAACCCGTCTCTCTGAAAAACATGAACCATCAAGCTACAAGTTCGCTGGCAGGCGAGAATGGATCAACTGCTCCGCAGGTGGAGCAGGGGGGCTGTTCGTGGAGGAGGGGCGGGTTGCGACCATTGGTCACACTGAATTCGAACGGAAAGAAAACAAGCTCTAGCAACCACGTTCCTCGGTTAGCTAATTGATTTTTGTTTTATGCCACAGGACAAACAACTTCATGGGGTCAGCCTTGACGCTGTCGTTGAAAAACGACGGCTGGATCAGGCGCTGAACGCCAAGGAATTTGCAATCCTCTCGGGCATTTCCTACTCGTCCGCCCGCACGTGGTTTCGGCTGCCCGGCTTTCCCGTTTTTCGCGGCGTGGTGTTTTGGCAGGATTTCGTCCAGTGGCGCGCCTCCCAAACCGGATTACAAAATCCTCCAGCGCCAGGCGTGCCGCAAGTTGCACCAGATGAAGTTCAGATTGCCAAGCGTCCGGGCATCAATCTGCCTGCCCGGGCCGCGCGGGTTCTTTTGGAAGCGTGCTGACCATCTCCCAAGAATCTTGCCGCCGCCGGGAAAAATTATTGCACCCAATAACCGGCCGGCTTTGTGAGAAATTCCGCCAGTTCAATGCCTTGTCCGCCCACGAGCAGCTTGCGCTTGGGTTTGAAGTGCGCGGCAAAAGCTTCCATCCCCGGCAACGATTCGGGGCGGCGGCCGCTTTTTACTTCTATCGCCACGGTGACCTTGCCTTGGCGTAGGATAAAATCCACTTCCTGATTCCGCTCCCGCCAATAGGTCAGTTCGATGTTGGTGCCGAAACTGGTGTTGAGCAGGTGGGCGCCGACACAGGATTCCACCAAGCGGCCCCAATGGTTTCCATCCTGCCGGGCCTCCGCCGCCGTCCGGTTGTCCTGGGCGGTCATCAGGGCGGTGTTGAGCACCTGCAATTTGGGACTCGACCCGCGCTGGCGAACCAGTCCGTGGGCATATTTTGAAAGTCCCGCGACCATGCCCGCGCCTTGGAGCAATTCCAAATAGTGCGCGAGCGTAACGGTGTTGCCCGCGTCCGTGAGCTGCCCCAGCATTTTCTGGTAGGAAAGAATCTGGCCGGAATAGGCGCAGCCAAGGTGGAACAATTGCCTTAGCAGCGCGGGTTTGTCCACGCGGTTCAGCAGCAGGATGTCGCGCGAGATGGTGGTTTCAATGAGGGAATCCAACACATAACGCCGCCAACGTTCCGGTTCGGTGATCAATTCGGCGGAACCGGGATAGGCTCCATAGAAAATGTATTGCTCCAGATTCCAGCCGAAGGCTTCCCGCATTTCCGCGAACGACCAGTGCGGCACGGGAATCACTTCGAACCGGCCGGCCAGGCTTTCGGTCAAACCCCGCTGGATGAGCAACGGGGCCGAACCCAGCAAAACGACTTTCAACGGCATCCCGGCGTGGGTGTCCGTGTCCCACAGCAATTTCACCACGGTGGACCAATCGGAAACCTTTTGCACTTCGTCCAGCACCAGCAGCGCGCCGACCTTGCTTTCCCGCGCTTTCAGTCGGGCGGCGTCCCATTGCTGTTCAATCCAAGTACGGTCGCGCAAAGACGGTTCGTCAGCGGAGGCATAGTGCGCGGGCAGCTTGGACGCCTGAATGACTTGCCTGACCAGGGTGGTTTTGCCGACCTGACGGGGGCCGGCCAGCACCTGCAGGAAACGCCGCTTTTCCTTCAGCCGTTTCAGCAGTTCGTCATGGAGCGTTTGGCGTATCATACAATTTACTCAATACTGTGAGTTAATTTACTCAACAGAAAGAAACGGTCAAATCTTTCTTGGATTCCCGGGGGATCAACCGGATGTAGGCGCAGAAAGCCTGAAAATAATTTCCAGCGGTAATCGGCTCTGAATCCAAAAAACCATTTGGCAAGCGTCCCGATACCCCTAAAATGGTGCGGGTGATTGGGAATAAAGAAATATTTTTCGAGACTGGGAAAACGTATATTTACTTGCACTTCACTTGCACATTTACGTAAGTGCCTGATTATAAATGGAGCGGGTGAAGGGAATCGAACCCTCGTCTCAGCCTTGGGAAGGCCACATTCTACCATTGAACCACACCCGCTGCCGGAAGCAGTGACTGTCTATCACACCGGCTTCGTCAAAGCAATCACTCACTTGCGGCCTGCACGAACGGTGCGAGTCGGGTGACCAGAATCTCCGGCAGGCGTTTCGGCTTGTCCGCCACCGAGGTGCAGACGTGAAAGGTTTCCGCTTCCAGAATCACCGTGCCGCGTTGGTTCACGATGCGGTGGCCGAAATTCAGGCGCACTTTTTCCGCCGCTGTCACCCACACTTCAATGGTCAGCACGTCGTCGTAACGCGCGGGCGCTTTGAAGCGCAGGCGGCATTCAATCACGGGGAAAATCGCGTCCTGCTCCTGCAACTGCACCAGCGTCACGCCGAGCGCACGGCAAAACTCGCCCCGCGCCGCTTCGAGCAGGTCAAGGTAGCGCGCGTGGTAGACGTGATTGCCGACCGTGCATTCGGCGTAGGTGACGCGGTGCGTGTGGTGAAATATCTGTCCAGCCATGCGGCGAGTTTAGGGCGCGGCGTCCGGGGTTCAAGATTGGAATTCGGGCCGGGCGAGAAACGGCTTGGTGAATCCGCGGCGGCGCGGTATTTCTATCCGCACATGACCGCGCTGGAAAAAAACATCTTGCAGGCGCTGACCGAATTGGACGCCGCCGTGAAGGCGATGGCCACCGCGCAGCCGAAGCCGAATCTGCTCCCGCTGTTCCGGCGGCTGGACGAACTCGCCCTCGAACTGCCGCGCGAGACCGACCCGAACCTGCGGCATTACCTCAACAAAAAAAGCTACGAGAAAGCGCGGTTGTTTCTGCTGGGGCGCGACCGCGAAAACAAGACCGGCAGTTGCGGCCACGTTTGATTGTTCCGATGTTTCTCGACGACACCATCGCAGCCATCGCGACGCCGCTGGGCGAGGGCGGGCTGGCCGTCATCCGGCTTTCCGGGGCGAACGCGCTTGCAGTGGCCGATAAAAGTTTTTCGCCCGTCGGCAAATCCTCCCTCAAGCCCTCCGCCGCGCCGACGCACACGATTCAATACGGCAAAATCGTCCGCGACGGTCGCGACGTGGACGAGGTGCTTGTGGCCGTGATGCGCGCGCCGCGCACGTTCACACGCGAGGACACCGTGGAGATTACCTGCCACGGCGGGCTGCTGCCGGCCAAGCTGGTGTTGGACACGGTGCTGGCCAACGGCGCACGCGCCGCCGAGCCGGGCGAATTCACCCGCCGCGCCTTCCTTAATGGCCGGCTCGACCTCGCGCAGGCTGAAGCCGTCGCCGATCTGATTCATTCGCGCACGGAACTCGCCTTGCGCGCCGCCAACGAGCAGCTCGCCGGCAAACTTTCCCAGCGCATCAACCAGCTCCGTGACGACCTGATGCGGACGCTCGCGCATGTGGAGGCTTACATTGATTTTCCCGAGGAGGACATTCCCCAAGAAACTTCCGCGCAGTTGCTCGCGCGGCTGGAGCGCGGCGTGGCGTTCATGGACGAACTGCTGCGGACGGCGGACGAGGGGCAGATTCTCCGGCGCGGCATCCGCGCGGCCATCGTGGGGCGGCCCAACGTGGGCAAATCCAGCCTGCTCAACCAACTGCTCGGCCACGACCGCGCCATCGTGTCGCCGATTGCGGGGACGACGCGGGACACCATCGAGGAGACGGCGAACATCCGCGGGCTGCCCGTGGTGTTCGTGGACACCGCCGGATTGCGCGAGGCGGGCGATGAGATCGAGCGGGAAGGCATCCGCCGCAGCCACGAATCGCTGGCGCGGGCGGAGTTCATCCTGCACGTGTTGGACGCGAGCGAACCGCTGACGGCGGCGGACGAAAAATATCTCGCCGAGTTCGCCGGGAAGAAGCGGATTCTCGTCCGCAACAAAATTGATCTGCCGCGCAAGTTGGAATTGCCGCAAGGTAGGGCGGGCAGTCCTCTGCCCGCCGACGGCGCGCACGGAGTGACGCGCCCTACCGTCGTGGACGTCTGCTCCGTGCGCGGGCAGGGGATCGAGGCGTTGAAGGACGCCATCAAGGAACTCGTCTGGGCCGGCGAAGTGCGGGCGGAGATGTTGCAGGTGGCCATCAGCTCGCGGCATCAGGACGCGCTGGCGCGCGCGCGCGCGGCGGCACTGCTGGCCATCGGGAGTTTCCGCTCCGGCCAGCACCTGGAACTCGTGGCCGTGGACCTGCGCATCGCCGTGAACGCCGTGGGCGAAATCGTGGGCAAGACGACCACGGAAGACCTGCTTGATTCCATCTTCAGCCAGTTTTGCATCGGGAAGTGATGCCCGCCTTCACCCTTGCTTCCTCTCCCGTGGGAAAGCAGCGTCCTAATCTTAATCGTCATCGTAATCCTAATCTCGATTTTTGGCCGATTACGATTAGGAGCAGGATTAAGATTAGGACACGTCGCCCCGGAGAAGAAGAGAGTCTCCGCGCGGTTGGTATGCTTGCTGCAATACCCTCCGCCATGTTGTTCTGGGAGGGAACGGATTCCGGCGGCGAAACGCGTGACCGCCCTGTGTTTGCCGGATTAAACGAGGCTAATGCCGCCGGTGGTTTGTGGCGGGCGCGTTGCGCTGATTTGACCAGCGTGTTTATTGTGCGCCAGCGTTTTTGTGGTATAAGTTAAATTGTGGAAAATAGGTGAACATTTTATTTGACGATTTTAGAAATATGGCGCCAAGTAGTTGCCAATCGGTTTGCAGTGAGATTTACTTGGAGGAGGATTCGAAGTTTATGCGAAGTAGCCGTATTGTAACTTGCCCGCCACAGAGTTTTCACGTCTGTCCGTCAACCTTGACCGCAACTTGACCGGAATTTTTTAAACCAAACGAAGAACCAAGAAGCACAACCAAGATGAACCACAACCAAAGAAGCCAGTCTATGAAGACAACCAACCCCACCTGCAATCCAACCGCCGCGCCAACCCTGTGCCGCAACCTGATGAAACCCTTTGCCCGCTGGGCCGTTTTCGCGCTCGTGCTGGTTTTGAGCGGCATGACGAGTTTCGCGCAGGTGAGCATCACTGCTCTGAACACTGCGTTTACCCAAAACTTTGATGGCATGGGCAGTTCTGGAACCGCCGCTACTCCTACCGGTTTCAAGGTTGGCACCGACTGGTCTACTGGCACGAGTGCGACGACCCTTGCTTACGGGACTACCGGCGCCGGTGTCGTTACCAGTTCGTCGAGCGGCGGCACCATCAACTGGGCAAACGGCATTACAGGAAGCGCAACGGATAGGTCTTTGGGTTTCCTCACCACGGGATCTTTTACATCTCCCAGGTCCATCGTTTACGCTTTCGTCAACAATTCAGGAGCGACCGTCACCAGCGTAACGATTGCCTTCGACTATGAAAAATCCCGGTCTGGCTCGCGGCAATTTGATTGGACATTCTTTCATGGCAGTTCGTCGGCCCCCTCGACGTCTGCAACAGGCGGAGATCAATCCTATGCTGCCGATGCGGCCAATACCACCATCTATAATCCTCCGACCACAACTTCCAAGTCATTTACCATCACCGGACTCTCCATTGCCAATGGGGCGACCTACTACTTGAAATGGACGTTCACGGGTCTTGCCGGGTCATCCAATGGACAAGGCATTGGTATTGATAATTTCAGCATCACGGCCGCCGCCGCCGCAACCCCGACCATCACTGGCGCGGCCACGGCAACTGCTTTCACCACGACCTACGGAACGGCATCATCTTCTCAAAACTTCTCCGTTTCTGGCGCGAACCTGACCGGCGACATCACCGCGACTGCTCCCACTGGTTTTGAAGTTTCCAACGGCGGCGCTTATGGCGCTACAACGACTATTGCCAACAGCGGCGGCACCGCAAGTGGAACGGTGTCCCTCCGCCTGAAGGTCAACGCTGCGGTTTCCGGTTCGTATAATTCCGTGAACGTCGCTCTGACAAGTCCGAGCGCGACCACGGTCAACATCACCACCGCCGCGAGCGGAAACGCGGTGGGCCAGAAAGCCTTGTCGGTCACCGCTTCGGCTCAAAGCAAGAACTACGGCTCCGCCATATCGCTCGGCACGTCTGCCTTTACTTCGTCCGGTCTGGAGAATTCTGAAACCATCGGCGCGGTCACGCTCTCGGGCAGCGGCACGGCGGCTACCGACCCCGTGACCACCTACACCATCACGCCGAGCGCGGCCAGTGGCGGCACGTTCACGGCAGGCAATTATTCCATCTCCTACAACACCGGCACGCTGACGGTGAATCCCAAGACGGTGACCATCACCGCCAACAATGTGACCAAGCCTTTCGGAAACACGCTGACAGGTGGATCTGGTTCGTCTGCATACACCATCACCAGCGGCGGGTTCGTCGGCAGTGAAGGCACCGGGGTCACGGTGACGATTGCCTACGGCACTGGTGCCGCGTCTGGCGATGCTGCTGGCTTCTATGGTGGGCAGATCACGCCCTCGGCAGCCGCGGGAGGAACATTCACGGCGGGCAACTATTCCATTAGCTACGCCACCGGCGACATCACCGTGAGCGCCGACCCGACCATCAACGTCGTGGGAACGCTCTCGGCAGTGAACACGACCTACGGGACAGCTTCGGCTTCGCCGACGAGTTTCACGGTTTCCGGCATCTTCCTGACGGGCGACCTCACGGTTGCGCCGCCGTCCGGCTATGAAGTTTCCCTGAGCAGCGGCTCGGGTTACACGACCAGCTTGAACATCACGGCCAGCGGGACTTTGGGCGATACCACGGTTTATGTGCGCCTCGCGGCCACGACAGCGGCGGGAAATTATTCCGGCAATGTGGTGGTGAGCGGCGGCGGCGCCACGTCGAAAAATGAGGCGACGGTTTCCAGCACGGTGGCGCAGAAAGGTCTGACGATTACCGGCCTCACGGGCGTGGACAAGCCTTACGACCGGAACAACACGGCATCCTTCACCGGCACCCCGGCTTATTCCGGTTTGGAGAATGGCGAGTCGTTCTCCGTGGGCGGCACAGGCAGCGCGACCTTTGCGACCGTCACGGCCGGGGTTGGCAAGACCGTCAATGTCACGGGTTACACCGCTCCGTCCGCGAACTACACGCTCACGCAGCCGTCGTTGACCGCGACCATCACGCCGATTGCACTGACCGTGACTGGCGCAACGGTGACGAGCAAGCCTTACGACACCACCGCCACCGCTGCCATCACCGGCGGCAGTCTGGTGGGCATCATCAGCCCGGATGTGGTGACCATCGCCACCAGCGCGGGGACGTTTTCGGATGCGAACGCGGGGACGGCCAAAGCGGTGACGGCGGCGCTGACCTTGGGCGGCGCGGATAAGGACAATTACACACTTACCCAGCCGACCGGTTTGACTGGCGACATTACGCAGATCGC
>JAPLTZ010000380.1:12249-13856 GCA_026397895.1 Verrucomicrobiota bacterium
AAAGATCACAACGGATGCGCCCTTCGCGTTGGTGGCGACTGCCAGTTCCGGTCTGACCGTGACGTTCGCGAGTTCCGCGCCTTCCGTGGCCAGCGTTTCTGGCACGACCTGCACGATCAACGGCATCGGCAGCACAACCATCACGGCATCGCAAGCCGGCAACGGGAATTATTTGCCGGCCACGGATGTCGCCAGGACGCTTGCAGTAAATCCGCCGTTGGTGGCGGGTTGGGATTTCCAGACGACCAGCGGCGGCGGAACGGCGGCGGCGGTGGCGCCGGGTTCTCCCACGACCTATGTCGCGAATTTTGGTTCAGGAACGATTTACATGGAAGGCTCATTTGGTTCCAGTGCTTGGACTTCATTGGCCTCAAATCCACAGATTACTTCATTCGGCGGAACCACTGTAAATGCAGGATCTGGGTTTTCAGCCACGACAAGCGGTGCCGCTTCTTTGGCCATAGCAAACAGTTCCGCAAACGGGCAGAAAATTGTCTTCAAGTTCAGCATGACTGGTAAGGGGAATCTGGTGGTGAGTTATGCCGCGCAAAGAACCGCGACCGGTTTCAATTCACATGTTTGGGAATACAGCACGGATGGCACGACCTGGACTGCGGCAGAGACAGCCACCATCACTGCCACAAGTTTTGCCACAACAACATTGGCGTCCATCAACGGCCTCAATAACGCTGCAAATGCTTACCTGCGGCTGACCGTATCCGGCGCCTCGGCTACGTCTGGAAACAACCGGTTGGATAACATCCAGATCGGAGCCATCACCCTCCCGACGGTGTTGGGCATGTCGGGCACAGGCTCGTTCTGCCCGGAGTCAGGGGCGCAGACCTTTGGCATGGGCGCGACGGAAGCTGATGTGTCCTACGCGCTCAAGAACGGCGCGACGACGGTGGAGACCGTGGCCGGCACCGGCAGCGCCATCAGCTTCAGCCCGGTCACTGCCACCGGCACTTACACGGTGGTGGGAACGCGAACCGGAGCCTCCGCCACCATGAGCGGCAGCGCGACCATCAATGTATCGCCGACCGCCGCCTTTGCGAGTGCGACGCGCAATGCCGGGACGTCGTTGAAGGTCGCCTTCACAAACTTCACGGGCAACGTGGCCGGTGCCACGGTCACCGCCGTGGATGTCACAACGCTGGGCGGAAAGACTTTGACGTTGAGCGGGGCAAGTGTTGCCGCCAGCACCTGGGTGGCGATTCCGACTGATGCCACCGACGGGGACTCGTTCACCTACACGATCGCTTCAGCCGCCGGCTGCACCGCCATCGGCACGGTGACCATCCATGTGGCGAGTGTCCATGGCCCGGATGGCACGATCGCCTCGGTGACCGGCAGCGGACCATATATCGCCACGATGACATTCCACGGCGTCCTCGGCCTGCACTACCATGTGCAGCGGGCGACGGATTTGAGCGGCGGCGGCAACTGGGCGACGCAGGCTGAAGTCATCGCTGACGCCAGCACCGGAGTGATCAATTACGCCGATAACGACGCGCCCTCTGGCGGGGCTTACTACCGGCTGATTTATCCGTGAACCATCTCAACCCAAAAACACAAACATAAATGATTATGAAAAAGCAAATACTCCT
>JAPLTZ010000113.1 GCA_026397895.1 Verrucomicrobiota bacterium
ACGGGGCGCGGCCCGCCCAATTCTCCCCCGAAGTCTGGACGCGCGATGAATACGCCTACCGCAACCTGCCCGAGTATCTCGACATCATCCGCGAAGTCGTGCACCAGAACCTCGTGGACATCATGCTCATGTCCGCCTACGTCAACGAGCAGCTCACCATCCAGGAAGGCCTGTTCAAAAATTCCCCCATCACGCCCGCCGCCCGCGCGAACGACACAACCGACGTCTGGGCCGTGCGCCACGGCTGTTACACCCGCGAACCATCCCAGCCGTTCCGCTCGGCGGCCATTGACCACATCCAGTGCGGCCAGATCGAATGCGACCGCACCGACGACAATTTCCCCGGCGCGAACCTCGGCCTGTATTCGATGACGTTCGTCAACGAGCTGGAACAGGATCGCGAGGCGTTCCTGTGGTATAAATCTTTCCGCGAGGAGGCGGAGCGGAAGAAGTTCCGGCACTTCCTCGAAGTCTTCGACCCGAACGTCAACAGCGGCATCCCGCCGGAGAAGCTCGGCGAATTCATCAACGACAACATCCTGCGCACGCTGGCCGGCGTGCCGGACGCGGGGCGGCCCGACTTTCTGAAGATCGTCTATCACGGCCCGAAGGCGATGGAAGAACTGGCGCAGTATGACCCGAACCTCATCGTCGGCATCCTCGGCGGCAGCGCCGGCACGACGTATGACGCCTTCAAGCTCATCCACGACGCGCAGAAATACGGCGCCCGCGTCGCGCTCTACGGCCGCAAGATCAACAACGCCGAGCATCAGCTCGCGTTCATCGAGATGCTGCGGCTGATCACGGACGGGAAAATTTCGCCGGAGGAAGCCGTGCGCGCCTACCACGGCGTGTTGCAGGCGAAGAACATCAAACCGCACCGGACGCTGGCGGAGGATTTGCAGGTCACCGACCAGGCGATGAGCTACGACGGCAGCGCGGCAAAACGCTCGAAGGTCGAGGTGCGGAACAATCCGCTGGCGAAGACGAAGACTTCTTCATCCGAAGCCACCGCCACCGACTGGCCGAAGCGGGCGGACGGGAAACCGGATTTCGACCGGATGACTTCCGCGCAGCGCCAGGCCTATTTCAGTTCCCGGCTGGGTTAAACTCAACCTCATTCAGGCGAAAAAAGTTTTGGGGGTTTTGCGACCGCTGCTGTAACCAATTCGCCGCCCTCCCGTCTGCCAAGTTGGTGAACCATCAGCGACCAGCCAATCAACGACGTCCGAGGCAGCGCGCCTTCACGTTGATTGAATTGCTCGTCGTCATCGCCATCATCGCCATCCTGGCTGGCTTGCTTCTCCCTGCCCTGTCCCGCGCCAAGGAAGCCGGCAAACGCATCCGCTGCCTCAACAACCTCCGCCAGTTCGGCCTCGCAATGATAATGTATGTGGATGAAAACGACGGCCAGTATTGTCCGCGCGCCCATCCCCACCGCTGGCCCAGCCGCCTGAAAGACACCTATCGCAACGCGGACATGCTCCTCTGCCCCAGCGACGCCCCCAACCCCGCCACCGGCGAGACCAACGACGTCACCTGGCCCGAAGACGCCGCCCCGCGCAGCTACGTTTACAACTCCTGGAACGATTACTACCGCACCATTTACAACAACCCAAAATGGCGCACGGAAGCCGCCACCAACGAATTCGCCATCCGCGAAGTGACCATCAAGCAACCCTCGGAGACCTGCGTCTTCGGCGAGAAAGACCCCGCCTACGGCGACTGGTATCTCGACACCGAAACCTGGGAAGACATCATCAAGCTCGACCAGAGCCGCCACTCCAGCGGCAAGAAGGACGCCAACGGCAACGGCGGCGGCGGCGCAAACTACACCTTCGCCGACGGCAGCGCGCGCTTTTTGAAATTCGGCCAGTCCTGCGCCCCCATCAACATGTGGGCCGTCACCCCCGAAGGCCGCAACGCCGGCCTTTCCGCCGGCCTCTGATCAATCCTTCGCCGACGGCGAACTGGCCGGATGCGCCCCGAGCTGCCGCGCCCCGTCCCACACATAGAAAAAACCCGACACGCCCGTGAACACCGCCGCGCCCAGCGTCCAAATATCCAGCCACCGCGCATCCCACTTGAGCAACGCCCACAACACCGTCGTCATCTGCAACACCGTCGCGATCTTGCCCGTGAGATGCGGCCGCACCTTCACCTTGCCCACCGTGAACTGAATCACGATCAGCCCGATGAGAATGATCAGGTCGCGCCCGATGATTGTGCCGGCGAGCCACAGCGGAATCTGCTCCAGCCACGGCGAATGATCGAAGCTCAACAGCACGATGCCCGACACCAGCAGCAGCTTGTCCGCGAGCGGGTCCAGAATCGTGCCGAGTTCGCTCCACTGGTTGTAGCGCCGCGCGATGTAGCCGTCCACCCCGTCGCAGATCGCCGCCACTGCGAAGCACAGCAGCGCCGCGAAGCGATAGCTCTCGTTCCCCGTGCGGACGTAGTAGAGCACCTCCACCACGAAGAACGGGATGAGCAGCATCCGCAGGATGGTGACTTTGTTGGCGGTTGTCATTGGATCACTTGCCCGTGCCCCACCGACGATGCATGAAACGCTCGAACGGCGAAAACAAAATTTTATCCGCCACCAGCCCGATGACCACGATGACCAGCATGATACCCACCACCGCGTCCATCGCCTGCAATTCCCGCCCGTAGTGCAGCAGATGACCGAGGCCGAAGCCCGTCAGGATGGTGATGTAAATCTCCGCCGCCATCAGCGAGCGCCACGCGAACGCCCAGCCCTGCTTCATGCCGCTCACCACGAACGGCAACGCCGCCGGCAAAATCACCCGCAGCCAGGTGTGCAGGCCGCGCGAGCCCATCGTCTGCGCCGCGCGGACGTAGATGGGCGGCACGTTGCGCACGCCGGAATCCGTCGCCAGCAGAATGCTCCACAGCGAACCCATCACGACGATGAAAAACATCGCCGTCTCCGTCTGCCCGAACCACAGCAGCGCCAGCGGCGCCCAGCAGACGCTCGGCAAGGTCTGCATACCCAGCGCCAGCAGCCCCAGCGTGTCGTGAAAAAATTTGAACCGCGCCGTCAGCAAGCCCAGCGGCAGGCCGAACACCAGCCCGGCGAAATAGCCGAGCAACAGCCGCCGCATCGTCACGCCCACCGCCGTCGGCAACGTTCCGTCCTTGACCGCCGCCACGAAATATCTCCCCACGTCCAGCGGCGAGGGCACCAGCACGCGCGACCAGATGCCGGCGTGCACCAGTTCCTGCCAGATGACCAGCAGCACCAGGAACGTGAGCGTGGCGGTCAGCGCGCGTTTCATCCGGCCACCTCCGTGGCTTCCGGTTTCATGTGGCGTTTCAGGGCGCGCATGATTTCGGCGGAATGTTTGGCCAGCGCCACGCTGTTGAAGTCGCGCGGGCGCGGCAGATCGATTTGAAACTGTTCCTGAATCCGCCCCGGATTCGCGGAGAACAGCACCACGCGGTCGCCGAGACAGACGGCTTCGCGGACGTTGTGCGTGACGAAGATGATGGTCTTGCGGCGCTTCTCCCAGATTTCCTGGATGTCGCCGTAAAACTGCTCGCGCGTGATGGCGTCCAGCGCGGCGAACGGTTCGTCCATCAGCAGCACGCGCGGATTCGGCGCGAGCGCGCGGGCGAGCGCGACGCGCTGCTTCATGCCGCCGCTCAGTTCGTGCGGATAGCTACGCGCGCGACCCTTGGGAAAGCCGGCCAGCGCCAGGGCCTGCCCGACCCGTTCGTCGATTTCGCTGGGCGACAAGGTTTCGTGAGCGCGTGCCGCTTCGGCCAGAAGATCGGCGACGCGGTAGACCGGGTTCAAGGAGTTCATAGCGCCCTGGAAGACCATCGAGATCTTCCGCCAGCGGACCCGGCGCATCTCTTCTTGCGCCAGAGGGACGAGGTCGCGGATTTGCCGCAGCCGCTCGGCCCGACGAGGCAGACGAATTCGCCCTCGCGGACGTTGAGGCTGACGAAGTCGAGCGCGTGGGTCTCGCCTCGGGCGGTGCGGAAGATTTTCGAGACGCTCTCGACGGTCAGCTTCGGCGTTGGAGCGGTGGCGTTCATCACGGCGCAGGCGGCAGGTTTTTCTCCGCCAAAACTTCGTTCAACAGTTTCAAATCGTAGATGCGCGAAAGTTCCGGCGCTTCTTTGATGAAACCAATCTTGTGCGCCGCCGTCGCGGATTGCAACAGCGAGGCGCGGATGGGGTCGCTGGTCAATTCCAGCCGCGGCCACGCGCGGTCGAGCACCGCCGGCGCGAGCGGGCGCGTGGTCTCGGCCTTGATTTCGTCGTTGAGGATTTGTTTGGCCTCGGCGGGATGCGCGTTGATCCAGTCGGTGAGTTCCACGTGCGCGGCGATGAACTTTTTCAGGAGCGCGGGCTGGCCTTTCAAAAACTTCACGCTGCTGACGAGGTGGGTGGTGACGTATTTGCCGCCGGTCTGCGGCCAGAGGGATTTTTCTTCGAGATAGATTTTGCCGCGCGCTTCGAGTTC
>JAPLTZ010000021.1 GCA_026397895.1 Verrucomicrobiota bacterium
GAATGGCGCACAGACAATCGACCAAAGCGTGACGTATTGGTAGCGCTGGTTGGTGTCCAGTTTGATTTCCACCGACGGCTCACCCATTTTCGCGACATCCCGGATGCGATGGATATACATGAAGTCGGGATCATTCCATTGGCCGGGTTTGTTGTAGGCGCGCAGTTCGGTCGCGATGCGCAGTGCGTTGATGAAGTAGTTATTGACGTTGTGGTTGAGGTCGCCGCCCGTGCGCCAGGATTGGATGCCCAACTCCGGCGCCCATGTCCACGGGGCATCCTGGCCGTATTGGCAGAGGTTGAATAGTATGTCCCGATTTTGCGAGCGCAGGTAGTTGGACATGGGAACCCAGAAATCCTTGGTCTGGAAGCCCGGCACGGTGCTTTTGAGCCGCTTCAGGAAAGCCCCGCCACTGCACTGGTCATACTTCACAGCCATCCCACAGGCTTTGCCGCCTGAAGGGTGAAAACGGGCTGGTGTTAGGTCAAAAATCCTGCCACTCGGTAGGGTGTTATGAATAACACAACACCAGCCCGCAGCAACGTAATCGTCCTCAAGCAGCTACTCAACCACATTCCGCTCGGTTTGATCAACCGCGTCGCCCGCGAGACCGGCGTGGCGGACAAGGCCAGGACCTTCAGCGTGCTGAGCCACCTCACGGCGATGCTCTTCGCCCAGCTCAGCCACGCCATCAGCCTCAACGACGTGTGCGACTGGCTGCGGCTCAAGGCCGCGGCCATCGCGCGCTTCGGCGCCACTCCGCCCTCGCGCAACAACCTCTCCCACGCCAACAAGGAGCGCGACGCGCAATGCGCCGAGCAATTGTTCTGGTCGGTGCTGGCCCACCTCCAGCACGCCAGCCCGAGCTTCGTCGCGGGGCGCAAAGGCAAGGGCCTCCTGCGCCGCTTCCGGGTCAGGATCCACGCGGTGGACTCCACCACCATCCAACTGGTGGCCAACTGCATGGACTGGGCCAAACACCGCCGGCGCAAGGCCGCCGCCAAAATGCACCTGCGGCTCGATCTCCACACCTTCCTGCCGTCCTTCGCAATTGTGGACACCGCCCGCGAGCACGACAACAAGCGCGCCCGCGAGGTCTGCGCGGGCCTCCAGCCGGGGGAAATCGTGGTGTTCGACAAGGCCTACGTGGAGTTCGCGCACCTTTTCGATCTGGGCCTGCGCGGCGTGTGGTGGGTTACCCGCGCCAAGGACAACATGAAATTCCGGGTCGTGAAAAACCACACCAAGGGGCATGAGAACATCATCCGGGACCAGCTCGTGGCGCTGAAGGGACAGGACGGAATGGTGGTGCGCCGCGTCGAGGCCTGGGTGGAGGTGGACGACGAGTGGCGCAAGATGGTGTTCATCACCAACAACCTCGCCTGGAGTCCGCGCTCGGTGTGCGACCTCTACCGCCGGCGCTGGGACATCGAGGTGTTCTTCAAGCAGGTCAAGCAGACCCTCAAGCTCGGCAGCTTCCTGGGCCACAGTGCCAACGCGGTGCGCTGGCAGATTTACACCGCGCTGCTGGTGTATGTGCTGCTGCGCTTCATGGCGCACCTGGCCGAGTGGGGGCACAGCTTCACGCGGCTCTTCGCGGTGGTCCGCTCGGCGCTGTGGGAGCGGATCGACCTGCTGGCATTGTTGAAATCCTATGGGACAGCATCCGGGCGTTTCAAGGTGGTCGGGGCGCTCAACCAGGCCTGGCTGCCGGGATTCGCCCACTCTAACACATAGCTCGTGGGACAGCATCGGCCCGCCCGCACCGCCAAAAAGCCCGCCCGCCCGGCAAAGTCGCAATCGCCATTCCCCCGAAACACCCCCTCCGGCCTTGTCAAATCAAGGCTTCTGGCTCCTCACGCACAGGCTGTGGGATGCCAGTGGTCATACTTCAACAAGTCAAAGCCCCATTTCGCATATTGGTCGGCGTCGGCGCATTCGTGACCGTAGGAACCCGCCCATTCCTGGCAAGTCTTGCCCCCCGGAGTGCTGTAGATTCCGGCCTTTAGACCATGGCTGTGGATATAGGCCGTCATGGCCTTCATGTCCGGAAATTTTCCATTAGGCAGAACATTGCCAGCCGTGTCGCGGATGGGGCCGATGGTGTTGGTGGCGATGTGATCGTAGGCGGCGTGTTTCTTCACGGTCCACTCCCGACGCTCGTCAAACATCTGCTGGGTCAGGCGCATCCAGCAGTCGTCAATGCCGACATACTGAAAACCGACATCCGCCAAGC
>JAPLTZ010000378.1:0-10432 GCA_026397895.1 Verrucomicrobiota bacterium
CGCGCCTCATAGACCGTCACGTCGCCTTGCAGGAGGACTTTCTGGCCGTCCGCCAGCAAGGCGCGTTCGCCGGTGGCCGTGGCGCGGAACAGCACGCAGGCCAACTGCGCGCCGGCGTCCTTGAGCGTGAAATACATGTGGCCGGAGCTTTGCGCACGCAGGTTCGTGACCTCGCCGCCGACCCAGACCTGGCCGACGGAATTTTCCAGCAGCCGCCTGACCTGCGCGGTCAGTTCCGAGACGGACAGGACTTGGCGGGCTGGCGGCGATGAAGCGGGCGTGCCGCGAAGTCGCGTCGCTTCCGGCGGAAAGAGTTCGCCGAAGTCCCATTGTGATTTGGCTGGTTTGCTCATGCTGCCGGGTTTGATTTCCACGGATGTTTCGTCCGCAGATTACACAGATGGCGCAGTTTGAAAAGCCGCACTCTCTTAAGCAGTGGGTCCGTTTGAACGGAGCGCGGGGGTCCTCACCCGCAGCACCCGAAACCTGAAACGGATGGCAAAGCAATTTCAAAGGTCTTGCCGCTGCCATCCGCTGCGGCTGGGACAGCCGCGCTCCGCAAAAATGCAAACCGACCCGCCACCTCTCGTTTGGGGAACAAAAAAGCCGCCCTTGCGGGCGGCTTGGATGAGAACACACTTTTGCTCAGGCCTGCTTGCGGCGGCGGAACAGCAGCAGCGAAGCCGCGCCCAAACCAGCCAACACCATCGTGGACGGCTCGGGAACAGCAGTGACAACAAACATACTAAAACCTGTAAAGGCATTTGCAGTTGCAGTGCTGCCAAAAACAGGAACACCAGCCAAAGGTGATGCGGTAAGCGTTACAGAAGCAACTGTGGAAGAACCCCAAAAATCGCCCACGGTCGCTTGTGCGGTTGCTAAAGACACACCATTATTCCAACCGAAGGCTTGGCAAAAAATGGTCGTCCCAGACGCAATGCCAAGATCGATTGAACCATTTCCAAGAATCACGCCGGCCGTAGTGGTCGAATTTAAAAAGGATGCCGTATGATTTGTCATAGTGAGAGCACTCAACCCCCAAAACAACTCGAATTGATATTGGCTTGCAGTTGTGCTCATAAAACCACTCCCGCCACCGATAGCAGTGGCATTAGTAGAAATCTTCTGCGCACCAACGGCTGCGTTTTGGAAGCCAACCAACCCTTGCCCAAAACTGGTTAAGGCACAAGTGAGAGCCAGCGTCAGTATAATTTTTGTTTTCATTGCTTTGTTTTTTTAGTTCTAAGTGTGTTTAAGTGTTTATTACCTATCTAAATTTTAGGGGTTAAATGCTCTGGTCCAAGTTATCGACGAACTGGGATTGAATATGAAAAAGCCTTGACCAACGCTTGGCGTAGGTGAAGTAGGATTGCCCGTCGTATAATCAACCCAGCCTGGAACAGTAGCATCGTAAATAGATTGATTAAAGCCAGTGCCACCGGTCGCCAATTCATAGTAAATCAAACCATCCGCAACGGGAAAGTTTGTTCCGGTCAAAGAATAGCTTTCAGGAGTTGCTGAAGAGACTAGCGAAAAGTTTGGATTTAATGTGATGGAATTAGTTCCCGTTTTCACACTACCAACCAATGTAACCGTCGTTGCACTTCCCGGTTGAAAGTAAAAGAACCCTTGTCCTGGATTTACTACGGTAGCACTAGGATTGCCGGTTGTAGAATCAACCCATCCCGGAACTGTCGAATCAAAAATATCAATGGTAAAAGCGCCATTTCCGTAAGTGTAAATGTATGCACCATCGGTAGCAGTTGGAAAAACTGCATTTAAGGCGTTACTACCGGCACCGCTGTTCAACTGGTTCGCAACCAAGTTAAAACCGGGTTGGAGGGTAAGGTTGATGTAACCAACGATGTTCTGGGAGTAGACCGGGTCTGCCATCGAGGTGGCAATGCCCACCGCAAGTGTCGCCGCAGCGACGAGGATTTTTTGTGTTCTCATGTTGTGTTTGTGTTTTGTGTTTACCGTGTGTGCCCCGAATATCACAGACGTTCAAATCAGAGTCAAATTTTTTTTGAGGTTTTTTGGGTGTCTTTCCACCCGGAATGGAAATCCGCAGATTGCACCGATTTACACGGAACTTAAGCTTGGATTTACACTCTTTTCTGCACCAATCGGCAAAATCGGCGGGCAAATCAGATCGCCGGAAGGCGATTCCGTTAAGCCGGAAGGCGATTCCGCTTGTAAATGCCGCAATCCCTTTCAACCAGGAATCCCTTCGGCACAAGAGAAATGACATCCGGCATCTCAATGAACGCCTCCCGGGCATGAGAAATCACAGAATTTTCATGCCAACCGACCGAAAACAGCAACATGACGGAGGAAAATCTGAAAGGAACCACCTGCCTATTTTGGTTCAATGCGCCACCTCACCCAGCCCTCTTGTGTCCGAATTTGAAATGGTAGGGACATCGCGCTGCGATGTCCCCGCCCGCAGCGGCCTGTCGCGCCAAAGCGCAGCGACGGCGGAAGCGTAGGGCGGAACGAACATGGCAAGGCGTGCCTCTTGCATTCGATTCCGTCGCCTGACGCTGCGCTCGGCGACGGGGACGCCGCAGCGCGGCGTCCCTACCAATTCACAGGACACAACCGGACAGTGGCGCAACTTCCATTTGCGGGTGGTGTTGATGGAGAGGAGCGATTATATTTTGAGCATGAAGCGCGAGCGTTTGATGGCAGTGGTCGGACTGGCGGTCGGGTTATTCCTGATCCCCGCCGCGCGCGCGGTCGTTTCCGGTGACAATCCCTACAAGAGCATCGTGGAACGCAATCCCTTCGGGCTGCTGCCGCCCCCGCCCCCGCCCCCGCCGCCGGATACCAACCCGCCGCCCTCGAACATCAAGCTCACGGGCATCACCACGATTCTGGGCATCAAGAACGCGCTGCTCATGGCGCAGGAGCCGGGGCCGGGCGGCAAAAGCCAGTCCTACATCCTCACGGAAGGCCAGCGCGAGGGACAGATTGAAGTCCTGACCATTGACAGCGTCGCCGGCAGCGTGAAAGTCAGCAACGCCGGCGCCGTCGCCACACTGACCTTTGACAAGGACGGGATGAAAGCGCCCGCCGCACCGGCGACGGCACCCGGAACAATGCCCACACTGTTCAGGCCGGGTATGCCCATTCCGCCCGCGCCCGCGCCGGGACAGCCGGTGCCGACGGGAAATTACAACCCGATCCAACCCGGCGGCGGAACTGTGCCCAGCGCAAACCCCGGCAGCGGACTGCGGCAGATTCCAACGCGCTCGCTACGGATGCCGCAAAGCTCGGCGCAGTTAAACGCTCCAGCCGCCCAATCCACCCTCTCGCCAGAAGAGCAAATTCTGCAACAGGCCATTCATGCGCAGGTCAATAAAGAGGAAATACTAAACAGAGGCCTCCCCTACCCACCAATGCCTGGCATACCCGGCTTGACCGACACGCCCACATCCGGCCAATAAAATTCGCCCACAGTTGCGGCTGGTGTCTTTCCGAGCGCGGGTGAAAATTTTTACCGGCATTCAGCACTTCAAATTGCGGCTTTGCGGTTTGGTCTGAACACCATTTCGGGGATTCATCACCGCAGATCGGGTTTTCATCGGCAGAAATCGGCGGAATCTGCGGATGCAAAAGTTTAGGAAGGCTTTGATTGGGGACGGCAACATGCCGTCCCTCCCTCAGGCTGCCGCGACGGTGACGAGCACTTTCAGGGAATCGGGCCGGGGGTTGGCGGCGAGGCGGACGGCGGCGGCGGTTTCCGCCAGCGGGAAGCGGTGGGTGAGGAGCGGGCGCACGTCCAAGCGCCGGGAAAACACCAGCCGCGCGACTTCGGCTTGCAGGGTGAAATCCGCCGAGTAGCTGCCGAGCAAATCCTTTTCGTCCACGCAGACGGAAGACAAATCCAAGGGGAAGGCGCAAGGCGCAAGGCGCGAGGCGGAAGGCGGAAGGCGTTTGGTGTGGGCAAAGAGCAGCACCTGGCCGCCGCCGCGAACGGATTGCAGCGCCTCCTGCACGGCGGCATCGGAGGGGACGGCGATGACGGCGGCGTCCAGAGAGGTAGGGACGCCGCGCTGCGGCGTCCGGCCCGCTGCGACAGCGCGACAGCGCGGCGAGTCGGCGCAGCGCGCCGACCCTACCAACCGCGTCCACTTCGCGCCGAATTTTTTCGCGAGTTTCAACCGCGCGGGCAGCAGGTCGGTGGCGAGGACGCGCATGCCTTCAAGCTGGAGCAGGCGGGTGAACATGAGGCCGATCGGCCCCTGCCCGGCCACGAGGACGGTGTCGCCGGGCAGCAGGGCGAGGCGGCGGACGGCTTTGAGGACGGTGTTGACGGGTTCGAGCATGGCGGCTTCCGCGAAGGAATTGCGCGCGGGAATCTTCACGACGCCGGGCAGGACGAACGGCAGGACGCGGACGTATTCCGCGTAGCCGCCGCCCGCCGGCTCGAAGCCGGCCGTGATGCCGGTTCGTTTGTACTGCGGGCACTGCGCGTAGGCGTGATGCCGGCAGGCGTGACACTCCAGGCACGGCACATGATGGTGCAGCGCCACGCGCTCGCCGACCCGGAATTGCCGGAGGCGCGAGCCGACGCGGACGATGGTGCCGGCGGTTGGCCGAAGATGCGCGGGGGCGGGACGGTGCCGTATTGGATTTTTTTGATGTCGGTGGGGCAGACGCCGCAGACGGCGACCTTGACGAGGAGTTCGCCCGCGCCGATGCGCGGCACGGGGACGGTCTCGAGGCGCAGGTCGTCCACGCCGCGATAGACGACGGCCCGCATGGTTTGGGGAATTTCAAACACAGGCGGTCACGGTTTGGGCGCGGCGGGCCGGGGCAATTTTCCCTTGGCGTCGAACGCCGCCGCCGGGGTGCGGGAGGTGTGCAGGCCGGCGGGGAAATCCGGCGATTCCAGCCAGTCCGCCAGCAGGTGCAGTTCCAGCGCGGTGAAGCCGCAGGTAGATTTGCGGTTGAAGGCCAGTTGGGCGGCGTCCGCGCGGGTGACCGTCGTCACGTTGTTGCCGAGCTTGGGCGCGGCCGCCCGCAGCCATTCCAGTCCCGCCGACTTCGGCGGGAGCTGGGCCTTGTGGCCGATCACGCGGAACAACTGCCCGATGTGCAGCCAGCCCTCGATGCGCGGGCCGGTGAGTTCCCAGTCATACATCACCAGGTCCGGCGCGCCCAGAACCTGCTTGACGAGTTCCGCCGGCATCGCCGCGTTCGTCCGCGCGCCTGCGACCGTGAACAGACCGCCGAACACAAAACCCTTCGGCTCTTTCCCGACCACCTGCACGAACGGCGACATGAACGGCGCGCTTTTCCACAACACGCCGCGCCCGTCGTCCGCGCGCGCGAAGTTCCCCACGTGATTCGGCACGACCCACTCGTTGCCCTGGGTCAACAGCCGCTCCGAAATCCGCCGCATCCGCTCCGGCGCGTCCGCAAACAGACCGGCAAAATAATTCTGGAACGGCACCGCCGCCTGCGCCCACAAAAACAATTGCCCCGGCGCGGCGCCGATCTCCAGCTTGTCCCAGCCGGTCAAACCGCGCGGCAGCCCGCCCAGCCCGCGCACGGCGGTGAAGCCGATGAGCGGATCGCGGATGAGATTCGTCGGGATGTTCCACGCCTCCAGCGGCAACGCCAGCGGCTGGGCAAACTTCAGCGAGCCGCGCGTCAGCACGTTCTCGCCGTCGCCGGTCAGCGTCAGGAAAATCCGCGGCCAGCCCGCCGGCAGATCCCATTTCCAACCCAGCGCCCGCGCCACCGCCGGCAGGTCGGCGTCCGCCTCCAGCCAGAAATTCGTCGCCCCGCGCGCAGCCGGCGCGCCGGTCTTGGCGATGCGTTCCCGCCATTCCGCGAGCAGCGGGTTCGCGCCGGTCGCCTTGCCGAGGAGCGTCCAATCGCCGGCGCGTTGCAGCTCGACGCCCGACGGCAGCGTCGCGCGGTTCGCCTCCCACAACTTCGCCCGCTCCGCGTTCAGGCGGATGGCGAAAACCGCCGACCCCGGCTGATTCGCCTCGTGCCTGACCTCGGCGTAAAACTCCTCGCGCACCACGTCATCGAGCAACGCGCGCAGGGGCGCATTCGTGCCACCCGCGAACTTGGCCAGCGTCTGCGCCTCGAGCCGCGCGGTCTCCGGCAGATTCCACAGCGCCCTGACCCGCGCCGCGCCCGGCTCCGCGCAGATTTGCCGCTGGCCGAGCCAGTGCAGGCGCGAAACATTCTCCGCCGCCGCGCCGCCGACGAACAGCGCACCCAGCAGCAACGTGAAAGTGATTTTTCCCAAACGTCCGTGTTTCATGGTCGCAAACAAGTGCCAGAAAAATGCCCCGTCCGCAAACGGAAACGCGGGAAGCAGTGTCAAGTGCCACGTATCAAGTGTCACGTGACACCTGACACTTGGCACTTGGCACTTCTTTCGCAAACTCCGTGAACCACGCTTCCGGCGGCGCCTTGAATTCCATCTCCCGCCCGCGCCAGACAAACCGCAGCGCCGTCGCGTGCAGCGCATGATGCTCCAGAATCAGCCGCGCCCGCTGCGCCGCCGTGAGCCGATTCTCGACGAGCGCGAGATACAGGTCCTCGTCGCCGCCGTAAATCTTGTCGCCCACAATCGGATGGCCGAGGTGCGCGAGGTGGATGCGGATCTGGTGCTTGCGACCCGATTGCGGCAGCACGCGCAGAAGAGAAAACGAGGATGGAGAATTGAGGATGGAGGATGGCCGGAAAAATCTTCGCACCACGAAAAATTCCGTCTGCGCTGCCGCGCCGTCAGGACGCACGCAATCCTTGATGACCACGCGGCTGTGCCCGTCTTTGCCCAACGGCGCGTCAATCGTCCCCTGCTCCGCCGCAACGTGCCCGTGGACGATGGCCAAATATTCCTTTTCCACCGCGCGGCTTTCCATGATTTTTCCCAGCTCGCCGGCAGCGGCGGGATTCTTCGCCACCAGCACCACGCCGCCGGTTTCGCGGTCGAGGCGGTTGACCAAGTGGGGGGAAGATGATGGAGGATGGAAGATGGAAGATGGCAAAGCAGTTTCTCCGACCGCAACCTGCTTTTGTAGATGCAGCCGCACGCGGCTGATGAGGCTGGAATACTCGTCGCCCTTCGTCGGATGGCAGACGAGACCCGCCGGCTTGTTCAGCACCAGCAGGTCGGCGTCCTCGTGGATGATGTCGAAAAGTTTTTCCATTTCCGCCACTTGTCTTGGCGCGCGAGAGGCGTATCATTGCCGGCGGTGAAAGGAAAGATTGCATTGCCGCTCGCCCTGCTGGTCGTGTTCGCCGCGTCGCGGCTGCCGGGCGCGTTGCCGCAGAATTTCAGCGCCGCCTACGCGCTGGCATTCTGCGCGGGCGTGTATTTTTCCGGTCGCGCCGCGTGGTGGCTGCCGCTCGGCGCGCTGCTCGTCACGGACGTGGGCCTGAATCTCTATTACTGGCTCGCCCTCGACATCAACGTCTGGGAAACGTCCGTGCTGAAATACCAGCTCTGCAATTACGCCGCCTACCTCGCGATCATCCTGCTCGGCCGCCGGTTCAAACCGCAAGCCGGTTTCGCCGCGCTGCTCGGCGGCGGCGTGCTGGGCGCGCTGCTGTTCTACCTCATCACCAACACCGCCTCGTGGCTCTTCAACCCGTTCGGCAACCCCGAATACACCAAGACCCTCGCCGGCTGGTTCATTGCGCTGACCAAAGGCACGGGCGGCTGGCCGCAGACGTGGGAATTTTTCCGCAACACGCTCCTAAGCGGCGGCCTCTTCACCGCGCTCTTCGCCGGCGCGATGAAACTTTCCGCCGCCAGCGAGGAATCTCCCGCCGACAAAAAAGCCGGTGCGCGCGACGATGAACCCGCCGAAGCCGAAACGGAAGAGGCTGGCGCGTGAAACTCGGCGTCATCTCCGACACCCACGACTTCCTCGACCCGCGCATCGAAAAACTTTTTTCCGGCGTCGCCCACATTCTCCACGGCGGCGACGTGGGCAGCCCGATAATCCTTTTGGAGCTGGCGCAGATCGCGCCCGTCACCGCCGTCCTCGGCAACACCGATACCGACACCACGCTCAAGCTCACGGAAATCGTCACGCTGGCGGGCCGCAAATTTCTCCTCCACCACATCGTCAACCCGCTCGCGCCCCACGAAAAACTCCAGCACCGCCTGCACCGCGAGCAGCCCGATGTCGTCATCTTCGGCCACACGCACAAGCCGTTCAACCAGGTCATCGGCCGCACGCTCTTCTTCAATCCCGGCTACGCCGGCAAGCCCAAGTTCGGCGCGGAACGCAGCATCGCCCTCCTCCATTGCGACGAAACCGGAATCCGCGCCGAATTCCTGCCGCTGTGATTCAGCCACAGATTGCCACAGATGAAACACAGATGAAGGCGTTTTATCTGTGCCCATCTGTGGCTGCCAGACTCTGCGCCGTTTCCTTGACCTTGCGCAAGTCCAGCTTGCCCGTGCCGAGCAGCGGGAACGCCTCCACGCGGAAAAACTGTTCCGCGCGCGGCTTCCACAGGTTCGGCAGGTCGCTCGCCGCCAGTTTCTCCAGGCACGACTTCAGCGCGTCGTCCGCGAGCTTGTGCAACACCACGAGGCGTTCGCCCTTTTTCTCATCCGGCACGCCCGCCACGACGAACGTCTGTTCCAGCGCGCCGGCGAGCTCGTGCAATTTCTCCTCCACCTTGATGTGCGGCACCATCTCGCCGCCGATCTTGCTGAAGCGGTTCAGCCGGTCGGTGATTTGCAGGAAGCCATCCTCGTCCAGCGCCGCCACGTCGCCGGTGACATACCAAAACTGCGGAGCGCCTTCGTTTGGAGTGCGGCGACACGTCGCCGCTTTCCGACTGGGAGACATGTCTCCCAGTTCCAAAGCGCGGTCATGCCCGCGCACTCCAAAATCCTCCAGCAACACTTCCGCCGTCTTCTCCGGGCGGCCGAGGTAGCCGAGCATCACGTTCGGGCCGCGCACGAGTAGCAGGCCGGATTCGCCGAGCGGCACGGTGTTTTCCGGGCGCGGGTGGTTAACGTCCACCACGCGCACGCAGACGCCGGGGAGCGGATGGCCGATCTTCCCGCGTTTCGCACCGACCTGACGGAAGCCCGCCGCGCGGAAATCAAACGTGTTCACCGTCACCGCCGGCGAGCATTCCGTGCAGCCGTAAGCCTCGAAGGGCCGGATGCCGAACCGCTCCTCGAACGCCGCCGCGATGCGGTCGGGCAATTTCTCCGCGCCCACCGCCACGAGCCGCACGCTGCCAAATTGTTCCGGCGCACAGCCGCGCAGGTAAAGTTGCAGAAACGTCGGCGTCGCCAGCAGAAACGTGACGGCGTGATGATGCACGAGCGCGCCGATGCTTTTTGAGTCGAGCGGATTCGGATGGAACACCACGCCCACGCCGAGCGTGGCGGGCAGCGCGAACGTGCCGGTGAATCCGAACGAGTGGAAAAACGGCAGCACGCCGAGCACGCGGTCATTTTTCTCCAGCGCAAAGACCTGTTCCATCTGCTCGATGTTCGAGCCGATGTTGTAGTGGGAGAGCATTACGCCCTTCGGCTCGCCCGTGCTGCCGCTGGAAAAAATCACCGTGGCGAGGTCGTCCAATTTGATTTTCCGCTCGCGACCCAGCGCCCGCTCCAACAAACCCACCGGCATGAACCACGCCAGCAAAAGCGCCGCGAGCTTCTCGCCGCCACCGGCCTTGGCCGCGAGGTCTTCGAGATAAAACACCTCGCCTGGCACTTTCAGTTTTACCTTTTCCAGAAACGCCCGCGAGGTGACGACGGTCTTGAGTTCGCACTGCCGTGCGCACGAAGCGAGCGCGTCGTCGGCGAGCGTGTAGTTCAGGTTCACCGGCACTTTGCCGCAGAGCAGCGCCGCCCAGTTCACGAGCGCGCCCGGCACGCTCGGCGGCAGGAGCAGCCCGACCATTTTCTGATTTGCCCAAATTTTCTTTAGCCGCCGCGCGAGGAAAACCGTCCGCACCAGCGCCGCGCTGAAAGTGACTTTCGCCGTCTGCGCGTCGGCCATCGCGAAGCGGAACGGATACCGCCGCGCGGTGCTAACGAATTTGCGGTGCAGCAATTTCATGCGTTCGCGGCGATGTCCCCATGCGTTGGCCACGAGTTCCTGCACAGCTTGGCGCACTTCCGGCGCGGTCGCCGTCGGTGGCATCGGCTGGCCGAAACTCACGGTCACGGGGTGCGGGATGCGCGCCGGCAAGCGCCACACGAACCGCCCGCCCTTGAAGCTGGAAGGCGTTCCGGCCACGCCTTCGAGCGCGATGGGGATGATCGGCGCGGCCACGTCCTTCATGATGCGTTCCATGCCGCGCCGGAACGGCAGGAGCTGGCCGATGCGCGTGATTTCGCCCTCGGCAAAGATGCAGACGACTTCGCCATCCCGGATGGCCTGGCTCGCGGCTTTGAGCGATTGGATGAGTTCGC
>JAPLTZ010000378.1:10441-26332 GCA_026397895.1 Verrucomicrobiota bacterium
ATTTTGCAGAACGGATGAATCCAGCGTTGCTCGTAGATGTCCTTGAACATGACGAAGCGCACGGGCCGGTCGGTCGCGGCGAGGAGCAGGACGGCATCCACCCACGAGACGTGGTTGCAGACGAACAGCGCGCCGCCCTTTTCGGGAATGTTGTCGCGGCCCACCGTGCGGATGCGGTAGAGCGAATGCGTGGCGCACCACAGCACGAAGCGCAGCAGCGCGTCCGGCAGCAGAAACATCGCGTAAATTCCGCCCGCGAGCGTGAGCGCACCGCCGATGAGAAAAATCTGGCCGGGCGAAAGCTGGAGCTGTTGCGTGAACAGCCAGTGCACGGCGGACGCGAGGAAAACGCCGACGAACGAAAGCAGGTTCGCCGCCGCCAGCGTTTCGCCTTTGCGCTCCTTGGCGGGGCGGTGTTGCAGCAACGCGCAGATCGGCACGATGAAGAAGCCGCCGGCAAAGCCGAGCAGCGCGAGCCGCACGAGCGCGGCGGTTTCCGACAGGCCCGGCACGCCGAGCGCCACGCACGCCGCCGCGAGGCCGAACGCGCCGAGCGGGACGAGGCCGTATTCAATCTTGCCGCCGGAGAGATAGCCCGCCGCGAGGCTGCCCAACCCGATGCCGAGCGCGGGCGCGACGTTGAGCAGGCCGATGCGGGTCTCGCTGACGTGCAGCACGTCCGCGCCGAAAAAGAAGACGTTCAGCAGCAGCAGCGCGCCGAAGAAGTTGAAGTAGGTGTTGCCGACGACGGCGAGCACGAGCGGGCGGTCGCCGCGCCAGGAGCGCATCGTGCGGAAGATTTCAGCGATGAAGTTGGCGCGGAACTGCTTGGTCGGATTCGCCGCCGGCACGCGCGTGATGCCGAGGCTGGTCGCCAGCCCGACGAACGCGAGCGCGACGAGAATCGCGCCGGAAAGCCAGTGGCGGTCGCGAAAATGTTCCGCCATCAGCGCCGCCGCGACCGTGCCGAGGATGATGGCCATGAACGTGCCGAGTTCGAGGAGGCCGTTGCCCCAGGAAAGTTTTTTCTCCGGCAGCAGTTCCGGCAGCGAGCCGTATTTGGACGGCCCGAAGATCGCGCTGTGCAAGCCCATGAGGAACACGCAGCCGAGGAGGATTTTCAGATTGCCGGAAAACAATCCCACGAACGCGATCACCATCACCGCCACCTCGAAGATTTTCACGCCGACGGTGACGGTGCGCTTGCTGAAGCGGTCGGCGAGGAATCCGCCGGTCATGGAGAACAGGATGAACGGCAGCGATAAAAGCGCGCCGACAAGCTCGCCAATCTTGTGCTTCTCGGCGAGCGAGACGTTGAGCGCGACGAGCATGAAGACGACGAGGTTTTTGAGGACGTTGTCGCTGAACGCGCCTTGGAATTGCGTCACGAACAGCGCCCAGAAGCCGCGAGAGGTTTCGAGTTTTGAGTTTCGGGTTTCGGGTTCAGCGGAGTTCACGGCGTCACAGTAGCGGTTTGCACGGGAAGGTGGGAATTGAAAAACTTTCGGGAAACATCGCCTGCGACGATGGGGGGAAACGGTCGGTTTTGGCCGGTTTCCGGCTGGGGACAGGCTGTTCCCTACTGTCACCAGTTCTGGGGACTATGCGGAAAGGCGTTCCAAGGTAATCTATCACCAGTGTTTCGCACTTTGTTCTCAAGTGCGCGTGTGTGGAAAAGCCGGACTGTTCGTCCGGCTTTTCTTTTTCCCCTGTCGAAAATGATTCCCCAACGGAAACCCGGCTCACTTCCCCGCCGCTTTCATGGCCTCGGCGTAGGGCTTGCCGTCCACGAAGACTTCCTTGATGGTCGCCCGGCCAGACTTGGGCACGGCGGCTTGCACGGTGAGCTTGCCGCGCGGATTGCCCGTGCCTTCGCGGACGTAGTAGCGCTCCAGTCCGTATTCGACGCGGACGGAGTTGGTCGCGCCCCACCAGTAACGGCTCTTGCCCTGCACCAGAACCTGCGCGCCGTCCGGCGTGAACGACGCAGTGGCCGCCCGCGCGACTTCATAAAACCCGTTCGCCGCCGGCGCGAGCGCGACGTAAATGGTCGTCCCAACGTCCGGCACGTTGGGGCAGGCGGGTGAAAACAGTTTCAGCGGCACGTCGCTGATGGGGTAGCCGAGCGTGACGTAATCGCCGCGCAGCAAATCGCGCGGGTCCACGGGGCGCGTTTCCAACATGATGAGCTGGCCGACGCGGAGGGCGCGTTCCTGCGTGAACGTGGTGGCGAGCAACCAGACGCATTGCAGCGCGAGGACGAGGGCGAGGAGTTTCGGTTTCATTGGGCGCTCCTTTCAGCGGCGGGGGTTTTGATCTGAGCCATCAGCCGGCGGCGTTTCTTTTCCAGATAGATGCCGAACACGATGAGGAAGACGCCGGAAATCAGGAACATCAGCCCGGTGCGCGCCATCGAGCCGATGAGCCGGATGTAGGCGGTGACGATGTCCAGCGCGATGAACGCGATGCCGAGATTGACCATGAACGGCGCGCGTTCCTGGATGCCCACCTGGATTTGCAGCAGGCAGAACACGAACAGCCCGAGGATGGCGATCCAGAAATAACCAAAATCCTGCCAACCGTGAATCCAGTTCTGTTCCGGCGCGAGATACATTTGCCCCGCGAGCAACATCACGGCGCCCGCCAGCGTCAGCACCCACGTCCAGCGCCATTGCCGTGTCAGGTTCTTGAGGGTGGAAACACCGAACGCGCAGCCGGCGACCGCCAGAGCAGCCATCGCAGGGAAAATCCACGCAGCGATGACCGGCTGGCTGCCGTAACGATGGCCGAACACACCCCACGTCAGCGGATATGCGAAGAACAGAAACGTCAGCAAACCGAGCTGCTCCGTCGGCTCGGAAAATTCCGCGTAGCGCGTCCGGCGCAATGCGTAGCCGCCGCCGAGGTAAGTCAATCCCAACAGCGCGTAGAGCAGAATTTGGTTTTCATCATTGCCGAAAAAGAGGCAACTGCCGCGCTCGTTGATTTCCAGACCGAACCACAGGCCGAACGCCAGCAGCGCGAGGATGTGCAGCGCCTTCGACCGCAAAATCCACGGCAGCGCCGCGATGCCCGCCCACCACAGCAGGATGGCGTTGGGCGGACGCGAGACGAGGTTGTAAATCTGGCCGAGCAGCGCGATGTTGCCGAGGAACAGCCCCGCGCCGACGCAGTGCAACGCCTCGCCGGTCTTGCGGTAATCGCCGCGCACTTCGCGCAGCCACCAGCCCGCGCCGTGCGCGCCGAGCATGAGCGCGACGCCGGTGGCGATTTTCACGCCGCGCGGGATTTCGTTCCAGTTTGCGGAGATGAGCAGGATGATGCCTGCCGCGACCAGCACCGCGCCGATCATGGAGAGGATGGCGAGGAACTTGCCGCCCTCCTCCTTCAGGCCGAAGTGGGCGATGATGCGCTGCCGCTGCTCGTCGGTGACGAGGCCGGCCTTTTTGGATGTCGGTGTATTTCATGGAGAGTTTCCGTTTTAACGTGTGTTTGTGTCCTTTGAGTTGCCCGCCTTGTCATCTGCAGGCTTGATTATCAGGGCGGTAATGCCGCAAACCACCACCATCGGCACAAGGGTGACCGCAAAAACAATCCAGATTGGAAACATATGAACGACATCCCGATGGACGCGGTTGGCGATGAAAAATCCCCCGGTGAGCAGCAATTGAATCAGCAGCGGCAGGCCGAAAGCTTTCATTTGGCTCGCCCCGCACCGACGCACGCAATACGTGATACAGCCAGCAACCACGAGCATGGCCGGCAGTAAAAACTGACCGGCGGCTTCGGCCAAAGGTTGATCCGAAAACTCGCTGACGGCGGCCAACCGCGTGCTGAACCACCATCCCAATATTCCCAAGATGAGCAATGGCCTGATGATGTTTTTCATGGTTTGCCTTTCGTTGCGTTGGGTGGTGCTCAATACCCGTGGTGGCAATAGCAGATCACGCGGTCGCCGTTCAACTGGACGATGTAGTCGCGGATCTCCGCGCCGCGCACGAACCAGACGGAGCCGTGGTTGGTGGAAAACGTGCGGCGAAAATATCTGTCCGCAGTGCCGTCGGGCGCGCGGGTCGGCCGGCCAGCCGGCGCGGCGATCTGCCAGTCGTTGGTCGGGTGCTTGTCCAGCGCCATCGCCTCGCAGGCCTTGCCGACGGCCATGTCCTCCGTCAGGAACGGCGGCGCGGACGGCAGCGCGAACTGATGCTGCGGTTCGTCGGGAACGCCGATGCTGCATCCAGCCAACGCCAGCGCCAGCAGAACGAAATATCCGCACTCGCGAAAATGGTTGTAGCTCATGTTTCCTTTCGGCAGTTGACCTTTTGTGAACCGGTTCCACCAAAGAATCAATCCGCAATTTGTCTTTCTGCCGGAGAGATTATCCGTTCTTGCTGCGAAGGTGTTAATTGATAAAAGTTCCGCCAGCATCGCCTGAATCAATGCCATGAACATCCATCACCTCGAACTGTTTTATTACGTCGCCAAGCACGGCGGCATCATGCCGGCGGTGCGGAACATCCCCTACGGCATCCAGCAGCCGGCGGTGAGCGCGCAGGTGGCGGAGCTGGAGGAGTTCCTCGGCGTGACGCTGTTTCAGCGGCGGCCGTTCGCGCTGACGCCGGCGGGCGAGAAGCTCTACGCCTTCGCCGCGCCGTTCTTCGCGGGGCTGGACAAGGTGGCGGCGGAATTGCAGGGCGGCCAGGCGCGGCACATCCGCATCGGCGCGTCCACCATCGTGCTGCGCGACCATGTCCCCGGCCTGCTGCGCGGCGTGCGGAGGAAATTTCCCGCGCTGAAGGTCTCGCTGCGGGAGGGTTTCCCGGCGCATTTGCAGGAGTTGCTGGAACGGGATGAAATTGACCTCGCCATCACGATCATCGGAAACTGCTGGTGCTACCGCCGGTATTGCTGGTGGAGAAAAACAGCCCCCTGAAGTCGGCGGCGGAATTGTGGCGGCGCGACAAGATCGCGGAATCGCTCATCTGCCTGCCGCCGAGCGAAGCGCTCTCGCGGAATTTCCTGCAACAGCTCGGCAAGCTGGGCGTGGAGTGGTTTCCGGGCATCGAGGCCAGCTCGACGGACTTGATTGAGACGTATGTGGCGAACGGATTGGGCATCGGCCTCTCGGTGGCGATTCCGAAAAAGCCCTTCCCGGCCAGCGTGCGGGCGTTGCCGCTGCCGGGCTTCGCGCCCATCGTGATCGGCGCGCTGTGGCGCGGGCGGGCGACGCCGTTGCTGGAGGCGTTCCTGGAGGAAACGAAGCTGCGGGCGCGGGAATTGAGCTAGTCGCCCGCGAAATTGTCGCAACGGTGGTGATGAGCTTGGCGGCCTGGCTGGCAACCGGTTGTGATATCGGCCCGGACAAACCCGCCTCCAAACCCGTGCACCGGCCCAAAGTGGCGAAGCGCGCCCCGACGACGGCAACGCCCAAATCATCGAAGCACTTGAAGCTGCCGAAGGAAGCCGTGCCCGGAACGGCGGAGTATCTGGACGAAAAAAACGGTTTCCGTGACGTGACGTTCGGTCAGTCCGATGCGGATTTCAGCAATCTGATTTTCAAGGAAAAGGACGAGAAGCAGCAGTTGGCCACCTACACCCGCACCGGGGATGTGTTGAGTCTGGAGACCGTCCCGCTGGAAACGATCGAATACACCTTCTTCAAAGGCCAACTGTCGCAAATCATGCTCAAATGGCAGGTTCAACATCAGGAAAGCGTGCTCGCCATTCCGCCAAGCACGGAAATGGCCGTCACCCTTTCCACCATTTATGCGCGGCCCAAGCGCCGCGCCGCCCAGAAAGATTGCACCAAATATTCCTGGGCCGGCAAGAAAGTGGAAATCATGATGCATGAATTCCGCATGCCCGGCGTGGCCGCCCCCGCCAAAACCGGCTGGACCATCCCCCCCACCACGAGCGGGCAGATGATCATCCAGAGCATTCCGCTGCGGCACGAGTTGGAATCGTTTCTCGCCAGCCAGGCTCACGGCGGGCTGTAGTCGGTTGCCGGAAAAAGATTTGCGGTGACAACCCGCCATTCCCGGCTTGCGCCATCAGATATTCGGCTTACTGTGCCTTCCGAAGGAACCGGTGACCGCTTCGCGCAGGCGATTGTGGCAAAAGAACTGCTTCCTTGCTGTGGGGGTTTTGTTTCAGGACGGATAGTTTAAATAATAGGCAGTATGTGCATCAACAATGAGTCGGAAAAGACAACGGCACGCCGCCGAGAGGCCTTCACCTTGGTCGAGGTGGTGGTGGCCTTGGCCATCTCGGTGATGTTGTTTTCGGGAATCATTGTGGCCTACACCCAAACCTGCCGCCGGGCTGAATGGTCTGGTTATTCGCTCGCTGCGCAGGCTTTGGCGATACAGCAATTGGAGCAGGCACGGGCAGCCAAATGGGACCGATCCATCAACGAGCTTGCCTCCCTCACAAATCTGACCTCATGGGTCTGGGACGGCACCAACGGCAGCGGTTATTCGGTATCGGTTCTGGACCTTCCGCTCGCCGGCACCAACAACGTCGTGTATGCGACCAATCGAATCACCGTCAAAATGATTTCCGTGAACAACTCCACCGTTCCTCCGGTGAAGGTTCAGATGGTGCGGGTGGACACAGTATGGCGGTGGGTGAGCGATAAAACTCCCAAGCTTTTCACCAATACCGTAGCCACTTATTTGGCACCGGACAATCTCAGCGCGGATCTGTTATGAAAAAAAAATCTCTTCCGCAGCACTCCACGCGGACAAGTAACCAACAGGCTTTTACGCTGGTGGAGATGGCGGTTTCCTTGGGCATTTTCAGCATGGTGACCTTGGCGGTCGTTTACGCATTTCTCTTCGGCAGCAAGATAGACCAACTCACCCAAAGCAAGCTGGGCGCCAGCGACCAGTCCCGCCGGGGATTCAACCTGCTCGCGACCGATGTTCGCTCGGCCAAATCAACCCAAATTGGCACCTGTTCTGTCGCTGGCGACGGCTCCCTGTCCAGCTTCACCGAAATAGCAGACGGGACAGCCCAGCAAGGCCCGGCGCTCAGACTCTGTCTGACCACCGACACCAACACCTACGTCTGCTACTACTTTGAAACCAGCGCGGGCAAGCTGCGACGGATGCACAGCGGCGTATCCGGCTCAAAGGTCATCGCCCAATACCTCACCAACAGCACCGGCAGCAACACCATGTATTTTCGTAACGAGTTATACAACGGCACCCTGCAAACTGTCCGCACTCACAAAGGCGTGATCAGCACCACTCTTGGATTTTCCCAATATCAATATCCGCTGACCCGTATCGGCACGGGATTTTACTACGATCGCTACCAACTGTCTTTCAAGCTGACCCCGCATGCGCCCGACGGCAACTGACCCCGCATATCCCCGATGTTCCCATGAAAACGAAACTTCCATCCGGAAAACGCGCGACCGGCGGCTATGCGCTGATCATCGTGCTCGGTATCGTCGGCGTCAGTCTGGTGATGCTGTCGGCCACCATCAACCGAACTACGGCGGTTCAAAAACTCAACGCACACAACAACCAGTATGTCGGAGGCCTCAATGTCGCCGAAGCCGCCACCGAAAAAGTCTTCGCCAAAATAGCCTACGATTGGCAGACCTTCGGCGCGCCGACTTTCTACGCCAACCTTTCTTCCTACCGGCTGAACTATCCCAACGAAGACGCCTTCTGGACGAATTATGAATTTTCCGACGGCCGAGGAAACCTCAACCAGACCTATGTCGGTTTTGTCACCAATTACAGCGGCGCGCTGCCATCGCAATATCCCGGCCTGTTCACCGCGAACAGCCCGGTCTATCGGCTCCTGTCAAATGTCCGGCTGAAGGTCGGCGGCTACAACATCACCAACGCGGTGCAGGTGGACGTATTGCTCGCAAAGATTCCCATCACCACCTACGCCATCTTCTACAACAACCTTCTGGAATTCAGCACCTGCGCCACCATGACCGTCAACGGGCGGGTTCATTCCAATGACAAAATTTACACCGGCACCAGTTCCGTCCTGACGTTCAACAACACCGTCACCGCTTCAAGTTCGATTACTTCACCCTACAACAACGGTTCAGGACCTTGGTCATTTCCGAACAATGCCAACGGCGGTGTTTTCAACGGCTCTCCGAAATATTCCACCAACGTCCCGACCGTGGCGCTGTCCATCCCGATGACCAACGCGCACTTCTTCATCGAAATGCCCACCACCAATGATGCCAGCACCGACTTGGGTCGCCAGCGTCTTTACAACCAGTCCCCGGTCATACTTTTGGTCAGCAACACCACTGTCACCGTCCGAATCCAGTCTCCGCCGGATAGCGGAACGGTCGCCGGAGAAGACCCCTCCCCGACCATTTTGACCTTCACCAACACCGTTGGGTCATTGATGACAAACCTGCCCTTTCTCACACTCACCAACAAATTTTTCGACCAACGCGAAGACAAGACCAATATCGTCACCCAGATTGATGTGGGCAAATACGCCACCTGGCTTACCACCAACACCAGCATCACCGGCACCTATCCCTCCGACGGAGCGAACGGTTATCCCAACATTGTTTACGTGGCAGACAACCGCACTAACGCCCCGACGCAACTGCCCTCAATCCGGCTCACCAACGGCATCGCCCCGCCTAAAAACAACGGCACCGGCTTCACCGTGGCCACCCCAAATCCGCTTTATGTCTGGGGCAATTACAACCAGACCAACTCCTCCTACCTCGCCACCACCAACACTTCCTCCGGCACCGTGCCCTGCTCCTTCATCTGCGACGGCCTGACCATCCTTTCCGGCTCCTGGAGCGACGCCACCAGCTACACCAGCAGCCAGAGCGGCCCGAATGCAGCAACGGCCATCACCATCAACGCCGCCATTCTGGCCGGCATCGTCCCCTCCACCGGCACCAACGCCGGCCAGTTCAGCGGCGGCGTGCATAACCTGCCCCGGCTGCTCGAAAACTGGGGCAGTTCCACCGTCTGGTTGAACACTTCCATCATCAATCTCTACAACAGCACCATGGCGACCAACAAATTTGTCACCCCCGGCACCGGCAGTTATTACACTGCGCCCACCCGCAAATTCAGCTTCGACCTGAACTTCATGGACCCGGCCAAGCAACCGCCCGGCGTCCCCACCGCACTCGTTGCCATCCGTTACAACTGGGGCGTCCCGCCGCCCGGAACCACCAATTACAATGTCATTCCCTAAACCTCTCCCCCGGTTCGCAATCATCCTCTGCGCCGCCGTGTTGCTCGCGGAAAAAACGGCGACCGCCGACATTTACGCCCTGCAGACAAGCGCCCGCAGCCTGTCGGTCAGCCTGAAAAACGAGGCGATTGCCGGGACCAACATCGTCCGGCGGGTCTATGTGACGGCGGGAGTGAGCCAGTTTGCCTTTGGCCTGCCCGATGGTTTCCGGCTGAACCCCTACCCGGAAAAAATCCTGCTGACCAGCGCGCAGGACAACTGCTTCCTGACCTTCCGCCTCCTGACCCCGGTTTCCGCCAGCCTCAAGGAATCCGAAACCGCAATTTGCCGCAGGCTGGCCTTGAGCCAGTTTCCCGGCGCAACCATATCCGGCGAACTCGCCGGGCGCGTCGCCAACCACGCCGGCCCCGCTTTCGACCTGACCTGGCGCAATTCCGGCGGCGGCACCCAGGCCGCGCGCATCGCCTACATCCCCGTCGCCGCCGGAGTCTTGGAAATCAGCCTGGTCACGACCCCCGAAAAATTCGGCGGCGACCAATATTATTACAATTCGATGCTCGCCAGCATGGTCACCAACGAAAGCGGCAAACTCGAACCCGCCGCGCCGCCCGGCAACAGTTGAGCCGGCCTTGGCTTGAAAATTGCGGCGGAGCCGGAACGTTCGGCCAAGTAATGCTTGCAATAAATAATCTATAAACCTAAAACAACACCCGATGTCGTTGCCATTTATCAACCGGTCAGCCCGCAAGCGCGATCAAATCCTGGCGATTGACCTCGGCGGCCGCACCACCAAGGCGGTTTTGATGCAGCGCAAAGGCGATACGCTCACCCTCACGCGCTACGCCATGCTGGACGCCCCGGTGCAGCAAAAAACATTTTCCCCGGATTTGCTCGCGGAACACCTCAAGTCCATCGTCGCCGCCCTCGACACCAAGACCAAAAACATCAACCTCATCGTCGGGTGTCAGGATACCATCGTCCGGCAAGCCGAGATGCCCCAGATTCCCATCCAGGACATGCGGCAAATCCTGAAGATGAGTCCCAAAACCTACCTGCAACAAGACCTGCCCAACCATATCTTCGACTGCTACATCATCCCCCCGCGGCAACTGTCCAAGCCGGATGAAAAAGGCAAACTCAATCCCGCTCCCCAAAAATTCAAAGTTCTCGTCGCGGGCATAAAAAAGCAACTCCTCGACGACCTGCTCGCCGCCGTCCACAAAGCCGACCTCATCGCCGATGGCATCCTCCCCGGCCTCATCAGCCCCATCAACGCCTTCGAGGTTGCCATGCCGGATCTCTTCGCCAAAAACGTCGTCGCCCTCGTGGACATCGGCTTCAAAAACACCACCATCTGCCTCCTCCAGGAAGGCGAGCTCGTCTTGAGCCGCGTCATCGCCATCGGCGGGGACAAGATTACCGGCGGCCTCGCCGAAGCCATGGGCATCAGCTACGCCGAAGCCGAGGGCATCAAAATGGGCATGCCCAGCGAAGTCCAGCCCACCCTCGAAGCCCTCGTCTCCCCCCTCGGCCGGGAACTGCGCGCCTCCTTGGATTTCTTCGAACACCAACAGGACAAGCACGTCAGCCAGGTGTTCATCTCCGGCGGTTCGGCCCGGTCAGAGTTCATCGTGAAAATTTTGGAGACCGAAATGACCGTCAACTGCCGGGCTTGGAACCCGGCCAGCACCCTGCCACTCGCGCTGCCCCCCCAGCAAACCGCCGAAATCGAGCAAGTCGCCCCGCAACTGACCATTGCCGTGGGCGCCGCCCTCGCCCTCTGACCATGCCTCTCCGCCTCAATCTACTCGCCGAAGCCCAAGCCGAAGAGGAATTGCGCCGGCGCGACCCCGTCAAGCGCGGCATCTGGGCCGGAGGATTTCTGGTCGCCCTCGTTCTGGTCTGGGCCGGCGCGCTTTTTATCAACATCAAGCGCCACGAAAGCCTGTTGTCCGCATTGGAAGTGCGGCTCGCCCTGCAAAACAAAAGCTACGCCAAAATCACCCAGAATGAACGGGAACTGGCCGACCTCACCCGCAAACTGAACGATCTCGAACGCCTTTCCACCAACCGCTTTCTCTGGGGCAACCTCCTCAATACCCTGCAAAAAACCACGGTCCCCGACGTGCAAATGCTTGCCCTCCGTTGCGAACAGTCCCACATCGTCACCGAAGGCACCAAAGCCAAGACCAACGAAGTCGGGAAAATCACCATCGGCAAACCCGGTTCCGCCGTCGAAAGAATCCGCCTGCAATTCGACGCCAAAGACGCCAGCGCCACCCCCGGCGATCAGGTCGGGAAATTCAAGGTCGCCCTCTCCGGCTCCGATTATTTCCGCAAGCTGCTCGGCAAGACCAACGAAATCACCCTGCGCAACCTGTCCCCGCCCGCGCTCGACGGCGCGATTGGCAAAACCGTCGTCATCTTCTCCCTGGAATGCCGGTTGCCGGAAAAATCCCCCAAATGAAACTCTCCGCCGACAAGCGCAACAAACTGATCGTCGTGGCCATCTTGACCGCGGTCGTCATCGGCGTCCTTTGGTATTACCTCATCGGCGCCCTGAACGCCAAAATCGAGGAATTCAAAGAGAAGCAGGCCACCGCCGAAGAACAGCGCAAAAAAATTGACACCGCCACTAGGAACTCCGTCCAGATCGAAAACAATCTCAACGCCGCCGCCGAAAAGCTCGCCACCATCAAGCAGGAAATGGCCTCCGGCGACCTCTATTCCTGGATGTATACCACCAGCAAAAATTTCAACCGTTCCTATCACGTGGACATCCCCCAATTCAGCACCGTCGAAACCGCCGAAAACAACCTCATCCCCCAATTCCCCTACAAGCAGGTCAAAATCTCCGTCAACGGCAGCGCCTACTTCCACGACTTCGGCCGATTCCTATCCGACTTTGAGAACCATTTCCCCCACATCCGGGTGGAAAACCTGACCCTCGAACCCGCCACCGGCCCCGAACAGGCGTCTGACCGGGAAAAACTCGCCTTCCGCATGGAGATCATCGCCCTCGTCAACAGCGCCCCCGCCGGCGACAACAAATGATGCCCATGAATGTCCGCCGCCAATTCCTCCTCGCGCTGCTCCTCGGCTGGGCCTTCACCCTCGCGCCCGCCACCGCCCTTTGCGCCGCCACCAACACCGTGACCGCCGCCACCAACGCCCCCATCGCCACCGTCAACACCAACGATTTCCGGTCCAATTTCGACAACAACGGGCGCGACCCGTTTTTCCCCATGTCCAGCCGGCAGGCCGCCGCCCTCTCCGAGAACGGCGAAAGCCAGCCTGCCATCATCCTCGCCCTCAAAGGATTTTCCGGCCCCGCCCACCGCCGCTTCGCCATCATCAACGACCACACCTTCGCCGTCGGCGAAGAAAGCGAAGTCCTCACCGCTGGCGGCCGCATCCGTGTCCGCTGCGTGGAAATCCGGGCCGATGTGGCCGTCGTCACCATCGGCGGCGGACAAAAAATAGAACTTCGGCTCCCCTCCCGCTTTTGAACTCAATTGCGACACAGAAAAACCAACACCTGACAACAAAATGAAACCGAAAATTAATCTCCTTGTGTTCCTGGGTTGCATCGCCCTCGCTCCAATCGGATTCACCCAAGACCCGCCGCCGGCCGCCACCACCAATCTCGTGCCCGCCCAGACCGAACCGACTGTCGCTGCCACAACCAACCCCGCCCCAGCCGCGCCCGCCGCCATCGCCGTCCCCATCGCCACCACCAACCAGACCGAAGCCGCCATCCCGATCAACCCTGCCCCCGCCGCCACGACCTTCGCGGAAGTCACCACCACCAATCCCGCTCCGGCCACCCCCGAGCCGGCCGCCGCCGCTCCAGTCGCGCTCGAAAAAGTCGCCGCCGCCCCCACGCCCGCCGCCAGCAGCACCAATTCCGACATCATCCCGCTCATCCAATTTGTGGACGTGCCCCTCACCGCCGCCATTGAAAACCTCGCCCGGCAAGCCAGCCTCAACTACATCCTCGACCCCAAAATCAATTTCGGCCAGCCCGGCGCCGACGGTCGCGTCGTCAACGCCCCCTCCATCACCATCCGCTGGGAAAATCTCACCGCCCAGCAAGCCCTCAACGCCATCCTGAAAACCTACGACCTGCAGGTGATTGAAGACGCCAACAGCAAAATCGCCCGCATCGCCCCCAAAGACCCCGCTGCCGCCGAACCCCTCATCACCAAAGTCATCCAACTCAAATACGCCAGCCCCAGCAACATCGTCGCCTCCGTCCAAAGCGCCCTCTCCGACAAACGCAGCAAAGTTCTCCCCGACACCCGCACCAGCCAGCTCGTCGTCGTGGCCACCGAGAAAGAGATGACGCTCGTCAACGAACTCGTGGATCGTCTCGACACCCCCACCAAACAGGTCCTCATCGAGTCGAAAATCCTCGAAACCACCGTCAACCCCAAATCGGTCAAAGGTATTGATTGGGCCGGCACCTTGAAGCAGCAGAATGTCACGTTTGGCAACGGCAAAACCACCGGCACCACCACCACCGCCCGCCCCGGCACCCCGATCACCACCACGGAAACGCTCCCTGGCGGACGGGTCATCACCTACACGACCAGTCCCGGCCAGGATCAGCAGACGGTATTGAACACCATCCTCGGCAACGGCGGCATCAGCCTCGATACCATCAAAGGTTTCAGCCCGCAAACGGCCTTCTTGAACGCCGACGGCGCGAGCATCGCCCTCTCGTTCCTCAACAATTCCGCCGACACCAAGGTCATCTCCGAGCCTCGCACGGTGACATTGGACAACCAGAAATCCATCATCGAAGTCGGCCTCCAATATCCGATTGTGAACGTCAGCGCGGGCACGGCCAACACGAGCGGCGGCTCCTCCATCTCCTACAGCAACCTGACAGTGAATCTCGAGGTCACACCCCGCATCACCGCCAACGACTTTGTCGAATTAAGAGTCCAGCAGAGCATCCTTCGGCTCGGCCCGGCGTTCACCAGCACGGTCGGCGGCGTCCCCAACACCGTCGATTCTTTCTTCACGCGCAAGATTGAAACCGACGTCCTCATTCCCAGCGGGAACACCTTGGTGATGGGCGGCCTGGTCTCGGACGAGAACACCACCGCCAACACCAAAGTCCCCGTCCTTGGCGATATTCCATTCGTGGGTTTGGCGTTCCGCAAGGACACCAAGGAGCGCAACCGGCAAAATCTCATCATCTTCATCACCCCGACCATCGTGCAAGACCGCGACTTCCAACCCGCCCAGTCAAAATTCCTCCAATCGGACGGGAAAGACCTCGCCGAAGAGGGAGTGTCTGCCTGGGATAGCGGCAAGCCTTACGATTGGACCAAACCCTCCAAGAAAAACAAATCCGCCGCCGCCGAATAAAACCGGCCGGCAGCCCCGGTTCCGCCAGAACTTTTTTTATTATGAAAACCATCGCCCGGATTTTGCGGTGTTTGCGCCTCCGCCCAACACTGGTGGCCACCTTCCCGGCCCTCTTGTTAGCCATCACCCCCGGCAGCCTGCAAGCACAACCTGTCGTCAAAACCCTGACCGGCGGCTGGTGGCAATACAACACCACCACCTTCTACGGCAACACCAACGGCAACACCTTCGCCGTCGCCCAATTCAACTTCCCTTCCGGCCTCGCGCTCGACCTTTCCGGCTCCACCCTCTACGTGGCCGACTTTACCAACAACACCGTCCGCCAGATTTCCAACCTCGGCGACATCACCAACAGTCTGACCACCACTTTCGCCGGCACCAACAAAGGCATCTGGCGTCCCGTCGCCGTCGCTGTGGACAGCACCAACGGCATTTACGTCCTCAACCGCAGCACCAACGGCAACACCGGCACCGTCCTCAAGTTCGACACCGCCGGCAACCTCATCCGCACCAACGCCGCCGGCCTCACCAATGCCACCGCCCTCGCCCTCGACAGCCTGAACAACCTCTACGTCACGATCAAAAGCAACACCGTGATGCGCATCACCGCCGCAGCCACCAACTATTACACCATCACCAACGCCGGCACCTCCCTCCGCGGCATCACCGTCCTCGACGACGGCCGCCTCGCCCTGACCGATTCCGGCAACAACGGCATCTGGCTCCTCAACCCCCTCACCACCAACTACACCAAACTCACCGGCTTCCACGGCACCGGCGACACCAACGGCGCGGCAGCCGTCGCCGCCTTCAAGCGCCCCGAAATGATTGCCAAAGCCGGCAACGGCATCCTCGTCGTCGCCGACCGCGGCAGCCACAAGGTCAAACTCGTGGACTCCCTCACCGGCTACGTCACCAATTTTTACGGCGTCAGCTCCAACCTCTGGGTGCCCGGCCCCGGCACCATCCAAAACCCCATCTTCCACGGCTGGTGGGACGGCACCGTGACCAACGTGGATGTGAAAGGCACCGTCGAAGCCCGCGAACCGCTCGGCGTGCTCGTCGCCCCCGACGGCAGCGTTTACACCACCGAAGTCTATTACCACATCATCCGCCACGTCACCGCCACCGGCCTCATCGGCCCCCAACCCAGCACCCTCCTCGGCATCGCGCTTGACGCCGCCGACGAAAATCTGTTCATCGCCGACGCCACCAACAACATCGTCCGCGCCCTCAACTTCGCCAACAACCAGACCACCACCTACCTCGACTCAGGTGACGGCATCAGCTACCCCGTGGACG
>JAPLTZ010000134.1 GCA_026397895.1 Verrucomicrobiota bacterium
TGGTGCGGAACTTCCCCGGCGGCAGGAACTGCGCGGCGTGCCCCAACTGGCGGGCGCGGTCAAGAATCCCCGCGCTCTCCACGTCGCTGGCGACCAGCGCGATTTCCGCCGGCACGCGCCCGGCGGCGATGGCCTCCGCGATGGCGACGTAGTTCGACCCTTTGCCCGAACCGAGCACGCCCAACCGGAATGTTCGTTCGTCCGCCACGGAAATCTTAACTCACCGCCATGCCGAGCAGGAATTCGATGTTGCTCTTGTGCTTCTTCAGTTTGCCGAGCAGCAGTTCCATCGCCTCCACCGGCGGCACGCCCGTGAGCGCGCGGCGCAGCAGGACGACCCGGCTCAACTCGTCCGGGTGATAGAGCAATTCTTCTTTGCGCGTGCCGCTGCGCTCGATGTTGATTGAGGGGAAAATGCGGCGGTCAACGAGCGCACGGTCGAGATGCACCTCCATGTTGCCCGTGCCCTTGAACTCCTCGAAAATCACTTCGTCCATGCGGCTGCCGGTGTCCACCAGCGCCGTGGCCATGATGGTGAGCGAACCGCCCTCCTCGATGTTGCGCGCCGCGCCGAAGAAGCGCTTCGGCTTGTGCAGCGCGTTCGCATCCACGCCGCCGGAAAGAATCTTGCCGGAGTGCGGCTGCACCGTGTTGTAGGCGCGGGCGAGGCGCGTGATGGAATCGAGCAGGATCATCACGTCCTTTTTCTGCTCAATCATGCGCTTGGCTTTCTCGATGACCATCTCGGCGACCTGCACGTGGCGCTCCGGCGGCTCGTCGAACGTGGACGAGACCACCTCCGCGCCTTTGCAGGAGCGTTCCATGTCCGTGACTTCTTCCGGGCGCTCGTCAATCAGCAGGATGAAGAGATACGTCTCCGGGTTGTTCTTCAGCACCGCGTTGGCGATCTTCTGCATCAGCACCGTCTTGCCCGTGCGCGGCGGCGCGACGATGAGTCCGCGCGTCCCCTTGCCCACCGGACAGACGAGGTCGAGCACCCGCGTGCTCAACTCCTCCGGGTTCGTCTCCAGAATGAACCGCTTGTCCGGGAACAGCGGCGTGAGGTTGTCGAAATGCGTCTTCTCCTTCGCCTTGTCCGGCTCTTCGTGATCCACCGCCTCAACCTTGAGCAGCGCGAAGAAACGCTCCTTCTCCTTCGGCGGCCGGATCTGGCCGGAGACGACGTTGCCCGTCTGTAGATCGAACCGCCGGATCTGCGACGGCGAAATGTAGATGTCCTCCGGGCACGGCAGATAATTGAACGCCTGCGACCGCAGGAAGCCGAACCCCTCCGGCAGCACCTCCACCACGCCCTCGGAGAACAGCACCCCCTCGCGCTCCGCGTTCTTGGACAGGATGTGGAAAATGACCTCGTGCTTCCGCATCGTGCCGAAATTCTCCACGCCGAAATCCTTCGCCATCGCGTTCAGCTCGCTCATCTGCATCGCCTGCAGCTTGGCGATGTTCAGCGAGGCCGCGATGCGGTCCCGCCCGCCCGGCCGTTGCGGATGCGGATGCGCCGGACGGACGACCCCCTCGGGCTCGCCCGTCTCGACCGGCGTCGTGGGCGGACGCAAATCCGCCGAGCCGGGGCGGGCCGGGGCGGTCTCCATGCCCGGCAGCGGCGCCGGGCGCGGCGGCGGCGGCGAAGCCTTCACGACCAGCGGCTCGGACTCCTCCGTCGGCGGGAACATGGGTTCAGGGGCGACGGGCGCGGCGCTGGGCTTGGCCGCCTTGGGTTTGTAAGTCTTTTTGGACGGGGGTCTGGACATAAGATGAAATGGTTAAGTTCTGGACAACTGCGGGAGTGTTTTCAGTGCGACCGAAAAACGAGACACCGGAGTTGGACGATTCAGACTGGGATTGGTTCAAACTGGCTGGACAATTCCACCGGGAACGCCGCCACTATTGGCAAACCCCGACGCGATGGCAAGAAATTATTTGAATCGCCCGCCGCGCCACAAAAAAGCGAGGGGCGACTTTCGTCGCCCCTCGCGGGCAATTTCTGGCTGGATTGATTACCGGCCTTGCAACCGGAACGCGCCGCTGTTCGTCGCCGTCTTGAAGTAGCCGCGTCCGATGTTTGTGTTCTGCAACACCGCACCGCTGAACGCCGTCGCCGTCACCCCGTTCGTCTTGAACGTCCCCGTCAGCTTGCCCGTCGCGGTCTTCACCGACAGCATGAGCTTGTTCGTCCCGCCCGCCGTGTTCGTCGCCGGAGCCGTGAACATGTTCAACAGCGAGAGACTGACCAGGTTGGTGATATTCGCCGGCAAATCGCCGCCGCTCAGGATGACCACGCCGTCGCTGCCGCTCGTCAGTTCAATCACCCGGTTCGTGCTCAACGCCAGGTTCGTGTAGGTCGAGGTCAACGGCACAAAGTCGTTCGTGAAGCCGTTCGGATACATCACGCCGGGAATCGCCGTCTTGATCAGGTGCAGCGAATACAGATTCGGGTCCACCAGGTTCAGCCAGCCCAACAGCACCCCGCCCTTCACCTTCACCCCGTTGTTCGTCGCCGCATACACCGAGGCGAACAGCGGCCAGTCGCCATTCGCTCCCACCGGCACTTTCTGGCTGATGACCGTGCCGTCGCCCAACGCGCCCGTCAGCTTGATGATGCCGTTGGTGTCCACCGTCACCAACCCGTAGCCATCTCCGCCGGGGGCAACCGCCGGGTTCGTCGAGCCGGGCAGCACGCCTGTGTATTGTCCGGCGTAACCGGGGATGAAGTCCTGCTTCTCCGCCAACAACGCCGCCGACCAGCCCGCGTTCAGGTTGCTCAACGACCCGGTCATCGGGCCATCGGACGGCAGGTTCAGAGCCAGCTTGTAAATGGTGTTCAAGTCCGTCTTGAGGGTCACCGGCTTGCGGCTCACGCCGTTGCCTTCCAAGTCCAGCGTGCCGGCGAACGAGGCCTTTTGCCCCGCAAACGAAAGGCTGGCGCTGAACGTAGCCAGCTTGCCTTGCTTGGCCATGACCTTGACGGTGGCAAAGCCGGCGCTGCGGTAATCCACGCCATTGTTGGTGTCCGAGAACAACCCGTTGTAACTGCCCGCCGCGTCGAGGAAACGATTGGCGGCAAACTGCGCCGTCAACGTCAGGTTCGTCTGCATGAGGAAGGTGTATTTGGCCGTGTTCGTCGCCACCACGGTTGGCCCGCCGTTCGCGGAAGCCAGCCAGTTGCTGAAGATGTAGTTGCTGCCGGATACCGCCGTGACGGTATAGCCACACCCCACATCCAACGACGCCCCGTTCGTCGGCGTGCCAATCGGTGACACGGTGGATGACACATAGCCCGACCCGTTCGTGAAAAGGGTGAACGGATTCGTCACCAACAGAAAGAAGTTGCGCGCGTTCGTCGGCGATATGTTTCCGGACCAGTCCACGCTCTTGACGCGCACCGTGTTCAAGCCCGGCGTCAACGTCAGGGCCAGCGACCAATTGCTGGTGCCCGTGGCCGGCACAAACGCGCCGCCGCCCAATTGATACAAAACCTGCGCCACGCCGATGTTGTCACCGGCCGTGCCTCGCACTGTCAGCGCGGGGTTGTTGGTCACCCGCGCGCCTGCCGCGGGTGAAGCGATGGCCACCCGCGGACGGCTTGTATCCTCGATGACCGTGAACACCGCCGGCGCGCTGGTGATGCTGCCATAGGAATTGGTGACCAGCACGGTGTAGCTGCCGGCGTGGTTGGTCAGCGCGGGGAACAACGTGTAAACGTCCGCCGTCGCGCCGGCCACGTCGCCGCCGTTGAGCCGCCACTGATAACTCAGCGGCGTAGTGCCGCCGGCCGTGACCCGGAACGTCGCCGTGCGGCCCGATGCCACGGTCTGGTTCGTTGGTTGAGTCGTGATGAAAGGCGGAACCTGTGCGACGCATTTCCCTGAAGACCACGCATTGTAGATGGCAAAGATTTCGCCATCCGACAACGCCCGGGAGTAGATGGCGGGTTCATCGATCGCGCCGTAGAACGAGCCGCCCCGCGCGTCGCCGCGCGAGCCGATTGAAACCGCCGCACCGCAGGCACACGAACCGTTATCAAAGGTGAATACCGCATCGTATCCCGGAGCAGCTTCAGGCGCGCCGTCCATGTAGAAGACGACGTTCGTTCCGGACTTGGTGACGGCCAGATGGTGCCAATCGGTGTCCGCCACCAGCGGGCTTGAGGTGACGCCACTCACGTCTATCCTGCTCAAGACCATCCGCCCGTCGTTGTAAACCCCGAACCCGTAGCCGCCGCGACCATAACTCAAAATCAATCCCCCCTGCCCGGTGTTGCCGCCGTCCCCGTGGTCGTCGTCGAAAGAAACCTGCGCGGCATCCGAGCGTTTGACCCAGGCTTCGATGGTGAAATCCTGCAGTTGGAGGTTGGTCGGGTTGCCCAGATTGACCCGGTCCCGGTGTGTCCCATCGAACACGAACGCCTGGCCGGCGACGCCCGGCCCATAGCCCACGGCACCCCATCCGGCAACCGTTCCGGGGTTCCGCTCCATTTCATCCACCGGCGCGCTCTCGGCGCGCCACCAACTGACCAGGCCGGACGGTTGCGTCACACACAGCGGCGGCGGATTCACTGTCAACACCGCGGTGGAACTGGTCACGCTGTCAACGAAGTTGGAAACCACGACCGCATACGCGCCCGCATCGGCGGATTGCACGCCGGGCAACATCAGCGCCGCATTGGTGGCCCCGTCGATGTTGGTGCCGTTGAAACTCCATTGGTAACTCAATGGCAGCGCGCCGTATGCCCCGACGCGGATGACGACCGTCTGGCCGACGAAGGCCGTCCGATTCGTCGGCTGCCCCGTGATCGTCGGCGTGTAGACGACAGTCAGGACCGCCGGTGCGCTGGTGAGGCCGCCGTGAAGATTCGTGATTACGACGTCGTAGCTGCCCGCTTGGTTTGTCAGCGCCGGCGATAACGTGTAGACGTTCGCGGTGGCGCCGGCGATGGCCGCGCCATTCAGCCGCCACTGGTAACTCAACGGGCCACTGCCGGCGGCGTTGACCGCCAAGCTTGCAGTCGCCCCGCTGTTCACCGTCTGGTTCGTCGGCTGCAAGGTGAGACTGAAGTAAGGCGGGTTCAGCGCAATCGCCGGAAGACCCTGCCAGGTGTTGCTCCAGCCGGACGTTCCGGCGAAATAATAGATCACAGGTTCTGGCCCCCAGAACGGGCCGAAACCTTCGGTCGCCGGCGCATCGCCTTCGAATATGACGCTGGCCAACGTCCAACTGAAGGCATACGTTTCAATCCGGGTGACGCCGCCTGGAATCCGGTAGTCCGTTTCGGGTTTGTGAATTGGGTATTGGATGAGTGACATCGGGCTGGTGCTGAACAAGACGCCATTCGAACTAAAGTAACTGGGATTGAGCGGGGCCACCGTCATCTCGGTCAGGCTGGTGCAGGCATATAGCGCAAACTCACCGATTCTGATCACGCTGGCGGGAATGGCAATGTTGGTCAGGGCATAGCAGCCCCAGAACGCTCGACTCCCGATATTGGTGACATTGTTGCCCAGCGTGATGGCGGTCAGGTGTTCGCTGTCTGCCAACACCGAATCGCCCAGACTGGTAACACTGTTGGGGAAGACAATGCCGGCCAGCGAGAACACCCCCCTGAACGCAGACTCTCCAATGGTGGCAACATTGTTGCCAAACGTGATGTTGGTGATGCCGCTGCTTTCGGCGAACGCCCACACCCCGATGTTGGTGACACCGTTGCCAATCGTGACGCTGGACAGCGCGGAATTGTGGAACGCGTATGGGCCGACGTCCACAACACTGTCGGGAATCGTGACGCCGGGCGCATTGACGGAGGCGAACGCGTATTCCCCAATATGGGTGACCGGCAGACCATTGATCGTGTCGGGAATGATTATCGGGTTTTCAAAATAATCGTAGGCGCCGGTAATCGAGATCGTGCCACCATTGTTGGTGATGTAAGTGAACTGGGCTTGCACTGCGGCGGGCAGCGCCAGCCACAGGAGCAGCCACAGTTTTTGAAGGGCTTTCATTTCGATATCACCCTACGCCTCCCCCTATCGCTGTCGAGTAACAAACCCTGCCCCTTGACAAAGGGGCGCCCAGCACATTGTCCCTTTCAAGAAGCTATCTCTGGTAACAGAGACTCAATACGGCAGCGGAAATTTCGAGGTCAGCTCGCGCACGCGGCGGCGGACGGCGTGCGCCGCCTCCACGTTCTTCAGGTCGAGCAACACTTCCGAAATCATGTCCGCAATCGCCGCCATCTCCGCTTCCTTCATCCCGCGCGTGGTGCACGCGGGCGTGCCCAACCGGATGCCGCTGCCCTGAAACGGCGAGCGCGTCTCGAACGGAATCGTGTTCTTGTTGACGGTGATGCCCGCCTCATCGAGCGCGATCTGGCAATCCTTGCCCGTCAAGCCGCGCGCGCCCACGTCCACGAGCATGAGGTGGTTGTCCGTGCCGCCGCTGACGAGCCGGTAGCCGTTGCGCTTCATGCCTTCGGCGAGCGCGGCGGCGTTCTTCACGATCTGCTGCTGGTAGGCCTGGAACGCCGGTTGCAGCGCCTCCTGAAAACACACGGCCTTCGCCGCGATGACGTGCATGAGCGGCCCGCCCTGGATGCCGGGGAAAACGATGGAGTCAATCTCCTTCGCGTATTTCTCGCGGCAGAGAATCAGCCCGCCGCGCGGCCCGCGCAGCGTCTTGTGCGTGGTCGTCGTCACGAAATCCGCGTGCCCGACGGGGCTGGGATGGCAGCCGGTCGCCACCAACCCGGCGATGTGCGCGATGTCCGCGAGCAGCAGCGCGCCGACTTCGCGGGCGATCTCGCCCATACGCTTGAAATCAATGATTCGCGGATACGCGCTGGCCCCCACCGTGATCATCTTGGGCCTGTGCTCGCGCGCCATTGCGGCGAGTTGGTCGTAATCAATCCGCTCCGTTTCCTTGTTCACGCCGTAGTGGACGATCTCGAAGAATTTGCCGGAGAAATTCGCCTTGTTGCCGTGCGTGAGATGGCCGCCGTGGCTCAAATCCATCGTCAGCATCTTGTCGCCGGGCTTGAGCATGGCGAAATAGACGGCCATGTTCGTGCCGCTGCCGGAATGCGGCTGCACGTTCGCGTGCTCCGCGCCGAAAAGTTTCTTCGCGCGGTCAATCGCGAGCTGCTCGATGACGTCCACGTTCTCGCAGCCGCCATACCAGCGCTTCTTGGGGTAGCCCTCGGCGTATTTGTTCGTCAGCACCGAGCCTTGCGCCTCCATCACGGCGGGGCTGGTGAAATTTTCCGAGGCGATCAGCTCGATGTTCTCCTGCTGCCGCCGCAATTCGGCGGAGATGACTGTCGCGATTTCCGCATCCACCGTGCGCAGCTTCAGGTCGGGCCGCAGAAACGCGGTCTCCATCTTCTCCACGCGGCGCTCATGCCGCCCGCCCTCGAACTTGGCGGCAAGATATGCGTCCACAATCTTCCGGGCGATGGTGGGCGAGACGAGTTTCGCGCCGAAGCAGATCACGTTGGCGTTGTTGTGGCGCCGGCACAGCGAGGCCATCTCCTCATCCACCACCTGCGCGGCGCGGATGCCGGGGACTTTGTTGGCGGCGATGCACATGCCCGCGCCGGTCGTGCAGAAAAGGATGCCCGCGTCCGCCTTGCCGGCGGCCACCGCGCCCGCCACGGCCTGCGCGTAGTCGGGATAATCCGTCGAGGCCGTGGAGTTCGTGCCAAAATCCGTCACGCCCAGGCCGAGCTTGATGAGATATTCCTTCACCGCCGTCTTCAGCTCGTAGCCGCCGTGATCCGCGCCGAGGGCGATGCGGGAGACCTTGCCGTCCGCCGGCCCGGTGAAAAATTCCGTGTCGCCCTGCTCCACGTAACGCAGCACCGAGGCGATGCCTTGCTCGATCTGGTCGCGGCAGTTCACATAGATGTCATACGAACCGCCGATGGGATCGCTGATGTCCTTCTCGAACATCTCCAGCGTCTCGTCGAATTCGCGCAGCAGGAAAGTCTTTTCCGCCGCCTGCGGATACAGCAGGTTGATCGTGTCCACGTGGCTGTGCGTCATGCCGAAGATGAAATCCGCCTCGCGCACCAGTTCCGCCGTGAGCAGGCGGCTGCGCTGCATGGAAATATCAATGCCGATCTCGCGCATCGCCGTCACCGAATGCGGCGTCGGCGGCTGGCCGTCCACCGCGCCCAGACCGGCGGAAAGCACGCGCACATCGCGGCGGCCTTCCATCGCCCGGCGGAAGATGCCCTCGGCCATCGGACTGCGACAAACATTGCCCGTGCAGATAAATAAAATGGTTTTCATTCGGTGAATAACAAAACGAACCCCGGAAGTTTCGCTGTGAAATAAAAATCGTCAAGAAATCAATCCCCGCGCCCGCGCCGCACCACCGCCAGCCCCTGCAACAGGTCCAGCGCCCGCGCCAGCACCGGGTCGCGCACCACCGGCTTGGCCGCCGGCAACGTCCCTTCCGCCTCGGCCTCCGGGTCGGCCGCCCCGGCCCGCCGCGCCCGCACCAGGTCGGCCTCGCTCACGCGCGCCGCCGGCCGGTTCGTGTCCCGCGCCGCCGCATTGGTCTCGGTGAGCAACACACGGTTCGTCACCACCGCGTAGGCATCCGCGAAATAAACTTTTTCGTCGTCCATCTTCACCGGCACTTCGATGTCCGGGTGCAACCCGTCCGACCCGCCGCCGAACACCAGCCCTGCCCCGCGCGACCGCAACGCCAGCGCCAATGCCGCCGCCGCGCCGTGCGTCCGGGCATTCACGAGAATCGCCAGCGGCAACCGTTTCGCGGCAATGTAATCTGCCGCCGCCGCCACCTCTTTGCCTTCGCCTTCGCCCGCGAACCGCAAGTCCAGCACGGTGCCGATGATTTTGTTCGTCACCGCCAGCGCACGCTCCGCCGCCGCCAACTCCGCCGCCAGACCTGCCGCCACTTTGCTGACGCGCAGACAGACCACGTTGCTCTCCAGCACCGACGCGGTCGCTGGCGCAGCGGTGTTCGTTTCGGCACGCAGCAAACCCGCCGCGCCGAGCAGGCCGACCAGAATCAATCGTTTGAAATGTTTCATCGGAAAATCAATGCAATGCCTTCGCCGCGATGTCGCGCCGGAAGTGCGCACCCTCAAACTGAATCGCCTCGACGGCGGCGTAGGCGGCGGCTTGGGCGGCGCGCAAGTCCTTGTCCAGCGCGGTCACGCCCAACACGCGGCCACCGCTCGTCACGATGTCGTCCCCTGCCCTCGCCGTGCCGGCGTGGAAGACTTTCGTGCGCGGCAGCGCGTTCGCCGCGTCGAGGCCGGTGATGACTTTGCCCTTGGCGTAGTTGCCGGGGTAGCCGCCGCTGGCCATGACGACGCACACGCTGGCGAGTGGAGACCATTTCAGTTCCAGCGAACCGAGTGAGCCGCACACGCTGGCGGCGAGCAGTTCGACGAGGTCGTTTTCCAGACGCGGGAGATAGACCTGCGTCTCCGGGTCGCCGAAGCGGGCGTTGAATTCCAGAATCTTCGGGCCGTTCTTGGTCAGCATCACGCCGGGGTAAAGCAGACCGCGATAATCAATCCCCTCCGCCGCGCAGCCACGCATGAAGGGTTCAAGCACCTGCCGCGCGGTGTCGGCGAGCTGCGCGTCGGTCAGGAACGGCGTGGGCGAATACGTGCCCATGCCGCCGGTGTTGAGGCCGAGGTCGCCGTCGAGCGCGCGCTTGTGATCCTGCGAGGTCGGGAAAATCTTTGCGGTCTTGCCGTCGCACAGCGCGTGCAGGGAAACCTCGATGCCTTCCAGAAATTCCTGGATGACCACGTTCGCGCCCGCCGCGCCGAAGGCTTTGCCGACCATGATTTCATCCACGGCGCGTTCGGCTTCGGCTTGGTTGGCGCAGATCAAAACGCCTTTGCCGAGCGCGAGGCCGTCGGCCTTCACGACGCACTTGCCGCCGAGCGTGGCGGCGAAGGCCTTGGCCGGCCCGGCCTCCGAGAACGTGCCGGCGGCGGCGGTCGGGATGCCGTATTTCTCCATGAACTTTTGCGAGAAAACTTTGGAGGACTCGAACTGCGCGGCCTTCCGGTTCACGCCCCAGATGCGCAGGCCGTGCTGCTGGAACAAGTCCACGATGCCGAGCGCGAGCGGGTTGTCCGGGCCGACGACGGTGAGGTCGGCCTTCTTTTCCTGCGCGAAGGCGAGC
>JAPLTZ010000479.1 GCA_026397895.1 Verrucomicrobiota bacterium
GCCGTGAAGCGGATCGTTAATAATCTTAGAGCTAAGCAATACTTCTTCGCCGCTAACGCAGCCTTCAAATTGACCTGACTCGCCACTAGCCACGCATTGCAAACCGCGCTGCCCAAGATTCCAGTGTTTCACAATATTGGCTACATCACGGTTAGCTACTTGCAATAGTTTTGATTGAACGTTTGACATGATAAATCTCCATAAACGGAATTAATAGAGTCATGATTGACTCTGGATCACTATTAGCATATATGGTTGAAATTATCTACAACACAAAAGAAAAGAAAGAATTACACTGCAGGCTTGCGCCTGCAGTGTAAAAGTTACTTACTAGTTTATATAAACCACCAAGTGCGTTTATGTCTGATGTCATTTATTGCTTTACGGCCGACCGGGTAATAGTACGATATTTCCGTATCTGTTTTACCTGCGGCAATTAAAGAACGAATTTCCCAAACCTGTTCATGTGTTAAGGTAGATCGATTTCTTCCTTTTTTAAGCATGTCCAGAACATTATCCATATTACTACCAAGAAATAAATGCTCTGGGTTAACACATACACGATTATCGCACCGATGACACACAAAGACATCTGGTGTTATCAAAGTTTGTAATTCATATTGCTTAGCCCAACGATGTGCTTTCACCATTACAAATGTTCCCGGAGCTATAGTAATATTTAGAGCCCCATAGCCACCACGATCAAGAGTACCGGTCCACACCAGACATCCATTTTCGTCTTTACTTACCTTGGAATAAAAACGCTTAATTACGCGTTCGTTAAACATATTTTCTAACGTTAGTTGATTAGTCAAAATATAAAACCCTAAATAAATAGGTATTTTATTTCGCTTCCAAAAGCTGAAGTATCTGATTTTACCGAATTCAGATTACCCGATCCAATATCTGGGTAGTGGTACTAAAAAATCTATGTTCGCATTGTTAAGACTGCGTCTATTTCAGCATCAGTTAACTCTGGTTGCATAGATTTAATAACTTCTATTAAAACGGATTTCTTTAAAATTACATGATCAGTCGGAGTAATATTTTTAGCATGCACTAAACAATCAGCATCGCTAAAAACGATGAACAATTGATCTTCATCAAACAGCCCATCTCGACATATGGCGTTTTCAACTGGCAGCTCTAAAGTGCCATCCTTTTCCATGGCGTCAAACTTATCAAAAGCATCGCCAGATGAATCAGAGTCAGGAACCGCACCTAAAACATCACTAGCGTAAAAGTCACCAGCTGTCTTTCCTTCATTATGCCATATTGTTTCGTGCTTGACCATCGGTGCGTCACCAACACAGGGTTTGTATTTGGTAAACACAGTACCTTCAGGCATTTGTAAAAATGCCAGTCTATTAACAATACGCATTATAATTCTCCTAAGTTAAGCTCAAGAGCCTTTTTTACAGTGTCATCATTAAATTTAATGAAGTCTAATAAATTTACACCTAGTTTTTCACACAGGATTTTAAGCTGACTTAATGTGAATTCACCTTTAGACTCCAGTTCTTCATAAACCATTATTGAGACCCTAATTGAATCCGCTAAGGTAATCTCTTTAATATCACTGTTGATACGTAGTTGTTTGATTTGTAAAGCAACTACTGTGTCGTAAAGGTTTTGTTCTTTTCGATTCATGACCTTAAGTCCTTTTATGTTTATACACTATTGTAATATACGTTTGAAATGTTTTATACTCCTACGCCGGTCAGGCGTAGGAGTATGTACTTACATAAACATCGTTTGATAACTCATGTTGCGCACTTGAGCAGGTTGACTGAATCCATTAGAAACACGACGTTCATGTTTCTTTTGTTTAACGGATTCTAAGATTGAATCCAGTGAATAAGCTTCACCTTCTTCCACCTCTATTTTAGAATCTAAGTGACGCAACTCTTGCTCATAGCGTTGCATGACATAAACATCTTTAGTGGCCTTCATCTTTTCAACAATTGACTCAATGGCTTGACGTAGTTGCTTTTGATACAGTTTCTTACGGAAAGCAATCTTGTCTTCCACTGTCATCTCTTCAACCATCGTGGCACGAACATTAATCTCACGAGAATCAATCCCATAGAAACTTAAGTTCTTACCCATCGAAACAAACCAATGCGCTAACAACCATGCAATCACCATATCGTCATGTTCACCCGGAGCATGGTCGATACGATTATTACGCGTGGTTAACCCCAAGATTTGATCCGCTGTGACTTTATCAAACACCTTACCACCTGAACGACCAGCAGCTTGACGTAAGATAATTGAATACAATTCACTACGACTGTTTTGACCTGTACCACTGGTAGCAAAACCAAAACACGTTTTGTGTTTAGTATAAATGTCTTTAGGATAACGAGACATGGGTTGTTGAATTTCACGATAGCGTTCGATCTTCTCATCATACTCATGCACAACGCGATTATAAAGCCGTTTGAAGGGGTTTTCACCAAACGAAGGTAACATAACGCAAAGATAATCTAAAATGAATGCGCCCGAGCTACGACGCTCAATAACGCAGGTTACCTTTTTGTTTGTCACTAAGAAGTTGAGTAACCATTTGCAGAATTCCAAGATATTGGATTCGTTAAATGTTCCCGCAGCCAATGTACTTAAATGCTTAAGATCCATCAAGTAGAATGATAAATCGTCACCACCACCCATCTCACTAGGGTCTAATGTAAGGATAGTGGACTCGCTTTGCATGTAAGGCTCAACCTGTGCTTCCGGTAAGTACCAGCGCAACGCATAACCGTGAATTGGGTGCACTTGTAACCACATAGGTTCGCGAACACTATTGCGAATTGTTTCTAACTGATGAATTGGTAATGGGTGTGAATCACTACCTGAAGTCCAACGATTAAAGTAATCGCGGTCAGCATCTTCGCCCTCTTGAACCGCAGCCTCTAGTTTTTCCATCAACCATTCGTCAGTCTTACCTAACTGAATGTGGTTGAATGTAATGTTAACCCGATAAACACCATTCGGATTCTTCTTACTAGTGCGGCTATTGCGACGAATGACTTTCTCAAGTTCAGCTTGATTTTTACAATCGAAGTAGGTTTCATTCCACGGTGCGGCTTCTTGTAACAAACCAAACACATAACTACCGTCACGGTCGTCTTTCTTACCTGCGGTTGTGGTAATGATTGTGCCGTAAGGCGCGTTGACTTTCTTAGCACGATCCACAGCATTAGTACCAGCAGCAAGTGCAGAACCCAATGCGATTTTAATATGTTGTTGGAATGGTGGTTCGTCAATGTGGAAGACTGGAGAAGTCAAACCACGACCTAGTTTGTAAGCGCCTTTTTCAGAAGACTGTGGTACGTGTGTGATGTACTTATTCTTTAAACGATTCACAGTAATCTCTTCACCGTTATTCGTGTCAGCTTTTGTTCGCTGATTTAAATAAGGCGGTAAGATCGACATGATGTTTTTAATACGTTCAATATTCTGCCGACGCAGTGTATCATCTTTAGTTAACAAGTTAATCTGTGTATTGGTACAAACGATATTCATTAACCAGTTCATCAATGTATCGGTACTAAACGACTTAC
>JAPLTZ010000390.1:0-1649 GCA_026397895.1 Verrucomicrobiota bacterium
GGTGGTTTTTTCGGGTCAACGAAAAGTAAACCATGTTCCGCCGGATACTATCGCATAAATATGCGGTAGCCGCTGTTGGCGCGGCGATGATAGCTTGCGGCAACAACAACCCGGAAACACCTTGAACGCGCGCCGCCTATGAATCGCCTGATGCAATTGCCCCAGCCAACGCGCCGGAAATGTGTTATCTTCCCCCCGACCGGCTACGCCGGAAAAACACCCAACGTGAAAGCAAAATTCTTTTCCGCCCTCGCGCTCATCGGCTTCATTCTGGTTTCCGGCGCGAACCTTGCGCGCGCGGAGGCGATGCTGCAATTGTTCAACGTGAACTGGGATGAGCTCGTCACCAAGATGCCGGAGATCGCCGAGGCCGGTTACACGAGCCTCTGGCTGCCGCCGCCCGCGAAGGCCGGGAGCGTCTACTCCGTCGGCTACGACCAGTTCGACCCGTTCGATCTCGGCGATAAAAACCAGCAGGGCACGACGCGCACGAAATACGGCACGAAGGAACAGTTGCTGCAGGTCGTCGAAGTCGCGCATCGCTTCGGCATCCGCGTCTATTTCGACAACATCATGAACCACCGCGGATTCGCCATCCCCGGCGTCGATGCCAGCACGCCGACGAACCTTTATCCCGGCATGGTGCCCGGCGATTTCCACCTCAAGACCGTCGGCAATTATTATCAGAACTGGCCGAACGTCTCGAACTGGAGCTACGTGGACGAGGTGCAGCGCCAGCCGTTGTTCGGGCTGATCGATATCGCCAACGAGGGCGGGGCGAACAACCTCAACTTCGGCAACAATCTCTTCAACACTGCCACCAAGCCCGTGCTCGTGCGCCAGCCGGCCAGCCGCAATTATTACATGGACACCAACCTGCCGGCGATTTCCGCCACGTGGCGGCCGTTCAACGGCACCAACGGCGACCCCGTGCCCGAGGACGTGAACGCCTACCTCATTCGCGCCGCGATGTGGACGCTGAACGAAACCAAGTGCGACGGCTTCCGCTTCGACGCCGTCAAGCACGTCCCCTCGACCTTCTTCGGCGACAGCTCCGACAGTCCCTACGGTTACACCGGCGCGATCCAGGCGATGTATGATTACGTCCACGGCTTCGGCAACAACGTCCTCACCAACGGCTACGTCGAGGGCGACGACAACCGCAACAGTTGTTTCGACAGCGAGGCGCCGCGCAACGACGCGCTGCTTTTCGGCGAACACCTCGGTGAGCCGCCGAGCTATCAGGAATATCTCGATCGCGGGATGCGCCTCGTGAACTCGCCGTATCACTACCAGCTCAACAGCATCCTCGGCAATTCCAGTGCCTCTCTCGCCGGCCTTGAAGGGCGCGACTACAAACCCTACGGCACGGCTTTCTCCGGCCAATACAGCGTCCTCTTCGCGCAAAGCCACGATGACGGCACCGCCACGCACCGCGAATTGCAGGAAGCCTACAACTTCACCCGCGAAGGCCTGCCCAGCATCTACTCCGACGGCTACAACCAGTCCGGCGCGCCGGATTATTTCCCGCGCGTCGCCAACGCGCCCTACCTCGGCGAGTTCGGCGACAACAAGATGCCCGACGTCGCCTACCTCCATCACCAGCTCGCACGCGGCGGCACCCGCGCCCGCTAGATCGGAAGAGCACG
>JAPLTZ010000390.1:1693-2488 GCA_026397895.1 Verrucomicrobiota bacterium
CGATTATCGCGAGGGCAACTCCGGTGCGCCGCAGGATCAGACCACCGTGCTCTTCGCGATGAATGACAACTACGGCAACCCCGGCGACACGTGCTTCGACGATGACGTGGCGCAGAGCGATGCCGGGATGCCTTCGACGTGTTACCCGATCCAGAACTCCCGGCATCAGGGATTGGTCGTGGGATTTCCGCCCGGTTCGTGGCTCACGCAACTGGCGGATTCACCCGGCAAAGACCGCGCCTGCCCTCGGATTCTCGTGCGGCTCGCGACCCAGAACCAGGCCGACGCGATCGCTTCGCAGAGCGATCCCAATCCGATGAACCGCAAGGTCTGGGTCAGCTCGCAAACCCTCGCCCCCAACGGCGGCGGGGTAGAATTCAAAATCCCCTCCGGCGGCTACGTCATGTATGGCTACCAATGGCCCGAGGCCGCCCGCACGACCAAGAAGGAGCTTCACCGTCTATCGCCGCGACGGGGTGAATGGCGATGCCGGTTTCAACCCGACCTACCCGTTCAAGATGCGCGGCAGCGTGGACGAATACGGCACCGTCATCGGCGGCGCGAACGTCTCCAACAAAACCTACGCCATTGACATCCCCATTCTCACCAACGCGCCGTTCGACATCGTCGTCCGCAGCGACGCCTCCTGCGTCAACACCCTCGTCAAGCTCGACGGCGGCACTGATCTCAACAGCCACATGGGTCTCGGCACGACGAACCTCGCCGATTTGCGTGACAACCGCCCCGGTGCCGCCACCGACGTTTATCTCGGCTACGAGCAGACGGCGTTCAACT
>JAPLTZ010000390.1:2509-12426 GCA_026397895.1 Verrucomicrobiota bacterium
CCCGGAGAAATTTGGCGCGACCGGCACGAACAAGAACACCATCTTCTCGCTCGGTGCGGAGACTTACGTCTACACTGTCGGCGGCGCGAGCAACATCATCACCGGCTCCGGCTACAACGCCACCTTGAGCACTTCCACCGCCCAATGGGTGCAACACAATCCCACCAACACCACCACCGTCGTCGGCAATCCGTCCGTCAACCAGCGCAACCCCATCGCGCCCGCCAACGGGCAGGCCGTGGACATCTGGATCAAGGTTGGTTTCAAACTTCAGATCAACCGCTGCTTCATCTACTACACCACTGACGGCTCGAACCCGGAAGGCGCGTTCGGCTTGGGGCGCGGCACAACCAAGACCATCGAGGCGAACTGGGTGCAGGCCGATACCGTGGACAGCAACATTGACTGGTGGAAGGGCAACATTGCCGGCACGAACAACCTCACCGGCACCCAGGTCCGCTACAAAGTCGCGCTATTCAAGGACAACATCTCCGAGATGATTGACTACGCCGACGAGAAAACCTACGGCGTCAACCAGGCCGGCATCACCAACTTCAACCCCACCACTGCCAAAGTCTGGCTGCACAACGACCGCAACCCCGCCAACAGCGTCACCGGCCTCACCGAAGGTTTCCACATGATGCGCGCCCGCGTATTCCTGCCGCGCACCAACAAGTCGGCGGTTTACAACACCTTCCTCCAGACGTTCTACTACGATGCCGCCCCGCCGGCCTCCGTTTTCGCCACGCCTGCTGCGGGCGTCACCACCATCAGCAACACCACCTATCAGGTCGTCATCCGCGCCGACAGCACCGCCACGGGCATCGAATACAACATCAGCGACGGCGATCCCGGCAACGACGACACGAACACCGGCCAGAACAACGGCAACGGCACGAACAATCTCGGCCAGTTGAAATTCGTTTCCGCCTCCCCCGTCACGCCCACGGCCTCGCTGAACACCGCCTATTCCAATTACCCCGTCGAGTTCCGCTTCAGCTACGTCGCCGTTCCCACCAACGGGGCCGTCACCATCACCGTGCACGTCAAGGAGGCCACCACCGCCATCATTCCCACGCGCTTCACCACGCTCACCCGCACCCTGCTCACCGCCGCGCCCGGCCAGTTCGTCCACATCAGCGACCCGGACACGGACGGCATGACGCTGACCTTGGACACGAACGATGTGTTCACCATCAACATCTGCTATTCCCCGACGCTGGCGGACTATATTGATTTGTATAGCATCTACATCAACGGAGTCTTTCAGCCCCGCCGGGATGCTTTCTCCAATCTGATTTACGGGCAGAACATCCAGACGAACACCAGTTTCTGCCCCGGCTTGAAACGGATTTATTACGACTGGACCGGTGCACCCGCCGGCACGAACACCATCCAGGTGGTCTATTCCAACAGCGTCGTGCTGTCGGACACGCGCGCCTTCAACGTGGCCCGGCCCATCAACCTCACGCTTGATTCCGACGGCGACGGCGTGCCGGACTGGCAGGAGCTCATCGCCGGCACCGACCCGCACGATCCGAACTCCGTCCTCCGCATCACGCAGCTTGCCAGCGGCAGCCAGCACATCGTCTGGGACAGCGTGGCCGGCATCAACTATCAGGTGCTCGCCACGACCAACCTGACGGTGCCGATGGCGGTGCTCAGCCCGGTGATCTTCGCCGTGGGCAGCTCCTCGTTCTACAACGACATCGAAACCAACGCCCCGAACAAATATTACCGCATCCAGGTGGTTCCCTAATTGCCGGTTGTCCGAAACTCTCCTATGAAAAACATCAGAAGCTTTTTTGTTGCCGTCCTGTTCGGGTTGGTTTTGTTCACGGTTCCCCGCGCCGGTTGGGCGGTGCTGGCCAACGCGTGGCACATTCCCGACAACACCGGCGACGTGGGCGTCCACATGCGCAACCCGCAGTTTGAGTTCGGGCCGTCCTCGTCCGTCACGAATTACAGCGGGCTGCAGAAATTGAACAACGGTTTCGGCACCGCCAACCAGACCGGCGGCTGGGTCGTATTCAAGGGCGCGACGCAATCAACCTGGAGCAGCAACGCCTTTGGCTTTCAAGCCGACTCCGGGCAGAACCAGTATTGGAAGGGCGTGTTCAACACCTCGGCCTTCGGCACCAACGAAGTCATCCAATACTACCTCTACCTCACGTTTGACGGCGTGAACGGGGTGCAGAACACCTACATCTACGGCGGCGGCGATGCCGGCGGCAGCCAGAACACCGCCACGGAAGCCACCGCGCGCGCCACGCCTTTCACCGTCCGCAACCGCCCCGCGTGGCTTTATCACGGCAACAACCGCGTCATCAACCCCGGCGCGGACGCCAGTCATTTCAACGTGGATGTGGCGGTGAAAGCCGGCTACATCGGCAAGGACGACAGCACCGCCTCGCGTTACGCTGACAATGGGCGGGTCTATTTCACCACCGACGGCTCGACGCCCGCCGGTGCGCTCGGCGTCGGCAGCGGCACCACGCAGGTCGCCCCGCTGGCCTTCGACCATCGGGAGAACGACCCCAGCGCCGCCGGCAACGCCATGTGGTGGAAGGGCACACTCACCAACCTCGCGCAATTCGCCACCGTGAAATACAAGATCGGCCTCTGGCACAGCGCGAACAACGAGGAAAAATTCGCCGATTACAACGCCACCACGAACAACGCCTTCACCTTCACCCTCGGCACCATCGGCGACCCCGCGCTGTCCATCAACGGGCTGAATGCCGACTACACCACGACGCACTGCTTCGTGGACGAGGTCGCCGGCGATTCGTTCCCGCTGAACATCCTGTTCGCTCCCGGCGTCGCCAGCCTCACGCAGGTGGAAGTGTTTTCCAACGTCAACCGCCGCGACCGCGCCGCGCTGGACATCAACGGCGACGGCATCGAGGACGGCATCGTCGGGCCGAACGGCAACGGCATCGTCGCCAACGACGGCACGAATTATTATCAGGCCTACACCATGACCGCCACGGCCACGCCGGGACAATATTCCTACACGCTGCCCGCCACCAAGACCGGCGCGTATCGCCTCACCGCGCGCTACAAAGTCTCCGGCAACACGAACTGGTTCTGGTATTCCAGCAACGGCCGCCGCGACCACGCCGTCGTCGTCTCGCCGAAAAAATCCCGCGACATCGTCCTCTACGAGCTCAACACCCTCAACGTCGAGTCGCAGGGGCAGGATTTGGCCAGCCGCAGCACCTTCACCGACCTGTATGACGGCCCGAATTCGCGCGCCTACAACGCGACCAACTCGAAGTTCAACCTCGACTACATCGCGAACCTCGGCGTGAACTGGCTTTGGTTCCAGCCCATCCATCCGGCGGGCGTTGCGGGGCGAGAAATCGATCCCGCCACCGGCCAAGGCTACGAAGTCGGCAGCCCCTACGCCGTGAAAAACTTCTTCGAGGTCAATCCGATGATGGGCAAGGACAACACCCGCGCCGGCGCGATGCAGGAATTCACTAACTTCGTCGCTGCCGCCGACAATCGCGGCGTGAGCGTGATGCTTGATGCGGCGTTCAACCACACGGCCTACGACTGCGAACTCGCGGCGAGCGGCGTGTTTTACTGGGGCGGTGCCGGCAACCCCGGCAACTGGCAGGCCACCGACGAGATTCGCAATCGCGAGGCGCGCGTCTATTCCCGCACCGACGCCTACGACATGCGCGCCACTGGCACGGGCGACATCGCGCCCGCGCCCGACCGCTACGACTTCGGCAAATGGGGCGACACGAAGGACATTTATTTTGGTCGTTACGCCGCGCTGGTTGCCAATTCCGGCGCGTCCAGCTCGTATCTCAACGAGGGCGACTGGATGGACACGAGCATTGGCAGCGAGAGTTCCGCCGGCGACACCAACGGCCATTTCGACGCCGTCACGCGGAACGTCTGGCGCTACTACGCGGATTACATCTTGTATTGGCTCGACAAGACCGGTTGCGCCTCCGGCACGCCCGCGAACCAGACCAGCAAAGGCATTGACGGTTTGCGCGCCGACTTCGGCCAGGGTCTGCCGCCGCAGTGTTGGGAATACATCATCAACAAGACGCGCTCGCGGAAATGGGATTTCGTCTTCATGAGCGAATCGCTCGACGGCGGCGCGGTGACGTATCGTTCCAACCGTCACTTCGACATGCTCAACGAGAATATCGTCTTCTCGCTCAAGTCCGCCGCCAACGCCACGGACTACCGCAACATCTTCGAGAGCCGCCGCGCGGCTTACGGTCAAGGCCTGGTGCTGCTCAACATCACCTCGCACGACGAGGAAACCTACGACGACCCGTTCCAGATGCTCGTCCGTTACACCGTGAACGGCACGATTGACGGCGCGCCGATGATTTTCTACGGGCAGGAACTTGGCGTCTCGCGCCTGTTCGGCTTCGACCGCTACGAGCTGAACTTCGGCAAGGAGGTGCCGCATTTCAAGAAGTTCAATTCGCTCCAGCCGATTCTCTATCCCGGCAACCGCACGAACGGGCAGGATTATCTTTACCCCGTCTATGCCGCCGTCAATCAGGCCCGGCAGTTCAGCCGCGCGCTGAAGAGTTCCAACCGCTGGTTCATCGACCAGACCAGCGGAAGTTCGCAGCCCAACATTTTCTCCGTTGCCAAATACGAGACCGCCAACGCCTCACCCAACCAGGCCGATGTTGTCTTCGGCTTCGCCGACCTTGACCGCTACAATGACCAGTCCGGCACGTTCAACGTGAACATCACGCAAAACGGCTCGAACCTTTTCGGCATCAAACCCGGCCGCACCTACAACGTGAAGAACATCGCCGCCTACACCGGCTTCGATGCCAACCGCCGCAACGCCTGGCTCTGGGGCGGCGGCACCGCCGGCAGCAACGTGCTCGCCAACGGCATCACCGTCATCCTGAAAAAAGTTCCAACCAGCGACGCCGGCTGGACCTCCGCGCCGTTCGAGGCGCAGTATCTCAAGCTCTACGACGTGACCCCGCCGCCGACGCCCGGCACACCGACCATGGCCAAGCCCTACGCGCTCGGCACGGTGGCGACCATCGCCTGGCCGGCGGTGAGCGACCCGGACGGCGGCATCTCCGGCTACCACCTCGTCGTCGGCACGACGCCCGGCGGCTCGAACGTCTTCAACGGCACCATCTCCGGCACCTCGGCCCCGGCCACAAACGTCATCGGTCAGACGCTCTACGCGAAGGTCAGCGCCATCAACAACGCGGGCATCGAGGGCGGCGCGAGCGCGAACAGCGCCGGCGTGATTCTGCTCGATCCGAATGTGGATTCCGACGGCGACGGCATGAGCAACGCGGCGGAAGACCTCGCGGGGACGAACCCGCTGGACAGCGCGTCGGCGCTGCGGATTTTGAGTTTCACCGGCGGCAGCACGCTGACATGGTCGAGCGTGACGGGCAGGACTTACAAGGTTCTGGCGGCCTCGGCGCTGGGTGCGGGCTTCACGCCGGCCAGCGGGGTCATCACCGGCGCCAGCGCGACGGCGAGCTGGCTGGACCCAAACGCGACGAACGCGGCCAAGTTTTACCGGGTGCAGTTGCAGCCATAACCAACAAGCCGGTTATCTATGAGTGGGGCCAGTTTCCGCGATTTGTTTTGTGCGGCGCGGGTCTGTGCTTTTTCGGAGTTTGAAGAGCGCGTGTTCTGGGCGTGTGTTTATCCGCAGGGCGTTTTTGTGGCGCGTCTGATCTGGCGGTGGCACCGCGGCTTCTTCGCGGCGGATCTGGAACTGATCCGGGCGGCGGGGGAGCTGATGAGCGTTTCCGACCTGAAGACCGAAATCAGCAACTTCCGTTACCATCACCCGGCGCGCGGGTTGTTGCGGGGCGCTCTGAAGGTGCGGATTTCCGGGCAGATGCTGCTGAACCTGGCGGTCGGATTGTTTCGGGCGGCGCGGTAAAACCGTGCAAGGGGCTTACCTCCGCGAGGTCGTTCTTTCCTGCAACCACTGCAAGTCCCCGCTGCCATCGGCGGAGCCGTAGGCGGTGACGCCGCCGCGGTTGACTTTATCAATGGTCTTGCCGGCGACCCGGCTGTCGCGCCAGTTTTTCGTTTCGGAGTGGCCATCGGCAAAGCAGAACGTGCTGCTTTTGCCGTGGTAGTTGGCCGGCAGGTCATACCATTGCAGGGACGAGGTGCTCATCGAGACGTAAAAAAAGGCGTCGTTGATGGAGTCGGCCTGTTCATCAATGAAGACCCACGCTTTGGATGGGGTGGGGTCCATGATGGCCGTGTGCTTGGTGAAATTTTTGTAATTGTTGTTCAGATCCAATCGGATGGTGCCGATGGAGCTGACCCCGTTCATGAAGCAGTTCATGGCAACGGTGCGGACGCGCGGGCCTTCGGGGCTTTCGGATTTGTCGCCGGGGCATTTGTAGATGGCGGGGGTGCGGTTGCAATATGGCCCGAGGGCGGATTCCATCAGGTAGGTGGTGTTGGTGTTGTCGGTCGAGGCTGCCCATTGCATGATGCCTTTGACCCAGCCGTTGGTGGTGTTGATGTAATCGGTGGCGGGATTGTAGGCAAGGTAGTCGTTGTTGTCGTCGGCATACATGATCCACGCGAGGCCGAGCTGCTTCTGGTTGCTCATGCATTTGATGCGCTGCGCCTTTTCCTTGGCCTTGCTCAAGGCCGGCAGCAACAGCCCGGCGAGGATGGCGATGATGGCGATGACGACGAGCAGTTCGATGAGGGTGAAGGCTTTTTTCATAGGGCGTGCAAAGTTTGCGGAGTGCGGCAAAGGAATCTGTGGATTAGGTTTCATCGGGGCGGCAAAGTTGTCAACGATGTTCATGGATGCGTCTGGCGGCTGTGTGCATGAATTGTTCATCAACTTGCGGGCAGGGTCTACCACACAAATATGCGGTAGCTGGAAAGGAGATGTGGTATATTTTCACGTCACGCAACACCATACTATGAAACCCGCATCATTTTTTCACCGGCGTTTTTTATCCGCTTCAAGCCCGCTTCGCAGCTTCCTGTTGGCGGTGGTCGTCGGTTGCGGCTGGTTCAATGGCGGGCGGGTCTGGGCCCAAGTCACGGCGCAGGATGATGCGGCGAACGCCGCTTATGCCGGCGGCTGGGGCACCGGCACCAACGGCGGGTCTGGCTTCGGCCCGTGGGTGCTGGCGGATAACAACCTGCCGGCGTCAAACGCCTATTCCGGCTTCTTCATCGGCGACAGCGGCGTGGGCAGCGTCAATGTCAGCAACAAATCTTTCGGCCTCTACGCCAACGGCACGGGCTACAATGATGCTGTTGCCTACCGGTCGTTCAGCAGTGCGCTCGCGACCAACCAGGTGCTCACGTTCAAATTCAAGCACGGCGGCATAGACAACGACGGCGTGGCTGGCTTCAGCCTGCGCAGCGGGGCGAATTTCAGCCAGACCAACGATATTGACACCTTGGTGGCCAACTCCCGGTTCAGTTTCTTTTTTATCGGCGGCTACATCCATTACAGCATTTACGATTTTAATTTTTCGTTCGATTCCGGGATTCCTTGGACGGACGGCGGCCTGACCATCGAATTCGCCGTCCGCACGGCCGACACTTACCGGCTGGTTGTGAAAAACGCCGACGGCACCGTCACGCTGGCCACCTTTGACGGCCTGCCTTTGCTGGGATCTGGCCCGATTGACAGCATCGCCTGTTACAATTTGGACTCTGGTGCCACCGACTATCACAACGTCTATTTCAACCAGTTCAAAATCCAGTCCACCTCGCTCGTGCCGCCGGAAATCCTGAACGTCCAACCCACCAACGGCGCGTTCTATCTGCCGACCAGCACCGCCATCACCTTCAATGCCCTCTCTGCGTTTTCAGGCATCGCCGCCAACACCAACAGCATCAAAGTCGCGCTCAATGGCACGAACGTTCCCGGCGCCAACCTGAACTTCACCGGTGCGTCCACCAACTGGGCCGTCACCGCCTCGCCGGCGCTCGCCGTCAACACCACCTACAACGCCCTCATCACCGTCACCGACCTGAGCGGCAATCAAGTCACCAATTCCTTCACGTTCAACACTTGGAGTTCCACCAACCTCTTCATCGAAGCCGAGGCCTACAATTATGCCGGCGGCGGCGCCATCCTGAGCCCCTCGCTCGGCGCTTACGACAACCAGATTGCTATCGCCGCCGTCAGCAACATTGATTTCTTTGAATATAGTGATGGCGGCGCCAATCTCTACCGCACCAACGACGCCGTTGATCTCGAAGTCTCCGGCGACAGCGCCGACCACGCCGATTACCAGTTGAACTCCCTCACCAACTGGGCGTCGCCCGTCATCCTCATGGAACGTGATGCCAGCCCCTTCGCCACCACCACCAACCAGCCGCGCGCCTCGCTCGGCACCTTCGTCGGCAATAACATCGGCGACATCGTTACCACCTACGCCTTCGTGCCGCTCAAGGATTTCTTCGGCAGCAACGTCGTCGTCCGCTTCGCCCAGCTCACGAATACCTTCCGTCTCACCCGCATCGGCGACCCCTACAACCTCGACTACCTCCTCTTCGTGCCCGTCAGCAACACCGCCACGCAGCGGCCCTACATCAGCGCCGGCTATCCGTTCCCCGGCGCGGGCGGCGTGATGCCCGATCAAAGCATCAGCTTCACCATCGCCAACCGGCAGACCACCAACGTCGTCGCCAGCACCAAGCTCTACGTCAACGGCGCCGACGTTTCCGGCAGCCTCGTCTTCAGCAACAACGCCGCCGGCACCGTCGTCACCTACACGCCGGCCGCGCTCTATCCGCTCAACGCCAGCGCCACCGTGCGCGCCGTCTTTACCGACACCGCCGGCGTCATCCAGACCAACGACTGGCAGTTCAACGTCGCGAACATCCTCGTTGTCTCGCCCGCCTACGCGCTCGCCTCCGGCTCCGGCGTGAACAGCGGCTTCAATCTGCACCTCGTCAAGTATCCCGACACCTGGCCCGGCAACGCCACCCCCGCGCCGCTCTCCTCCGGCTGGGCCGAAGCCGTGCTCGCCGGCAACATCGTCAACACCAACACCGGCCTGCCGTATCCGGCCGACCTCAACACCAACTTCGCCGAGCCCAACTTCATCAATTACCAGCTCTGCGGCGTGCCTTCGCCCGATGGCTACACCTTCACCAACCCCGTGGCCTTCCCCAACGTCCCGCTCGGCGGCTACTCGCCCTGCGCCAACACCAACGGCCCCGGCAGCTTCGCCCTCTCCGCCGTCATGTATGTCCAGTTGAACGCCGGCCTCCACCAATGGGCCGTCCGCAGCGACGACGGCTTCCGCCTCGCCGTCGGCAACGCCCCCGTGCCCACCAACACCCTCATCATGGATTGGGAAGGCGGGCGCGGCGCGCAGACGCCGTCCGTGTTCTACTTCGTCACCCAGACCAACGGCCTGTATCCCATGCGCCTGCTGTATTATCAGGGCGGCTTCGGCGCCAGCGTGGAATTATATTCCACCGACCGCGCCACCGGCGAATCGATCCTCATCAACGACCTGGGCAACGCCAATTCCATCAAAGCCTACCGTGCCACCACGGCGGCGGGCGCGGGCGTGATCCTGCTCAACCCGCAGCACAGCGGCAGCACCGGCACCTTCAGCTTTGTCACCCAGGCCGGCAAGACCCACACCGTGCAATACAAGAACGCCCTCACCGACGCCAGTTGGCAGCAGTTGACCGTCGTCGCCGGCAGCGGCGCGGGCACGAACATCACCGACAACACCGCGAGCGGCGGCACGCGGTTCTACCGCGTCAGCACCCAATGACCGCCGCAAATGATTTGGCAGGGACGCAGCTTGAAAACTGCCCCGCCCGGAACCCCGAGCTGCGCGCAATAACGCCAAGGAAGCGAGAAACCACATTGCGCCCGCTCCGTTCCGTCTGTTTCCGCCGCGCTTCGTAAGAGAACCCGTTCCGGC
>JAPLTZ010000001.1 GCA_026397895.1 Verrucomicrobiota bacterium
TTTCAGTGGTCGGCGGCGTTGTCGCCTTCGGAATTTCGGCAGCCTTGGGTGGTGCTGCAATCGGCGGCGGTTCGGAAATCTTCGGCAGCACCGGTGGCGGCACGGCTGGCATCACCATTGCGGTCGGTGAAATCGGAGGAGTCGGTTCCGCCGGGACATCGGAAGAGGAAACAGGCTTAGGTGCGGGCTTTTGTCCGCCACCGGGAGGTTCGTTCGTATCCGGCGGCGTGGGCGGTTTGGTTTTGCCGGCGTCCGGCCGGATGGTTGCCAGCAACATCGCTTCCACTTCGGCACGCGGGGTCGCGTATCTGGCGCGCGAGGCGGTAATGATCCTGGCTTTGCACCCATCGTCGAATTCCGGCAGTTCGGGTTTCCGCAACGCCAGATTGAAGTCGAAATCATTCCGTTCCACGCGGGCGATGGCATGAAACTTTTCCAGCGTCTTCAGGCTTTGGGCATCAAACGCCGTGAACCCTTCGCCCAACTTTTTGGCGTCATCATCACTAACGCGGAACACGATGCGGGTGCAAGGATGCGCCATCACGGCGCTGGCCACCTTGGAATCGCTCTGCAACTGGTGCAACTCCTGATGCGCCAGCGTGAGGCCCAGCCGGTATTTGCGCGCCCCTTTCAAAATCTCCGCCATGCTCGGCGTGATGAAATGGTCAAACTCGTCAATATAGAGCCAAAACTGCTTGCGTCGGGCCACCTCTTGGCTCTGCCGGGCCATCGCCAACTGCTGAAACTTGGACACGAGCAACGTGCCCAAGAGATAGGAGTTTTCCGCGCCGCACAATCCTTCCGACAGTTTGGCCAGGAAGATTTTGCCGGTGTCCATGATGCCGGCGAAGTCGAGCTTGTTGGTCGGCTGCGACACCATGTTGCGGAGTGGTTTCCGGCTGAAAAAATCCTGCAACCGCGTCAGCACCGGCCCGATGGATTTGCCGCCGCTCAATTGCGGAAACACCTTCTGCCAATAATAGATCAACTCGGGGTCCGTCACCGTCTTCAGAAATTCATTGCGGAACGGCGGTTCAATCAGGAACCGGCGTAAATCCGCCAACGTGCCGCCCCGGTTGCTTTCCAGAAAAACCAGAATGGCGTTTTGCAACACGATGTCCATCTGGTCGCCCCACGAAGTCGCCAGACGCCGGAACACGGAAACCAGGTCGGACGCGATGAGATTCTTTTCCTCCTCGGAATGGGCTTGGAGGATGTTGAAGCCGATGGGGAATTCGACATCGGAAGGATTCACCAACACGACGTCATCAATCCGGTCTTCGGGGATGATACTTAAAATCTGGTCGATCAAATCGCCGTGCGGATCCAGCACCGCCACGCCGTCGCCATTGAGGATGTCCTGCCGGATCAAATTCAGCAGCAGTGACGATTTGCCGGTGCCGGAGGAACCGATGATGTGCGTATGCCGCACGCGCTGGTCGGCGGTAAGGAAGACCGGCACGGTCTCACCGGCGTGTTCGTTGTCACCGATGACCACGCCCGGCGGTTTTTGGACGATGTCCGGAGCCGCCTTGGTCTTGCCAGCGTCCCGCAGCAGCACGGGCGAACGCACGGCGCTGGCCGGCAGATGCACAAAGCCGAACAGTTCGTCGCTGTTCAACAACATCCCCGTGCGCCGCGTCTGCCGGAGCAAGACATCCTCGATGTGCTCTTGATGAGGGTAATCATCATTTTCCAGCGGGATGAGCGCGTTGCCTTGCGGTTGGGCAAAGACCCGCAACGACCCGGCCAGGTCGCGGGCGATCTCAACCAGCCGGTCGCGCGCGGCAGTCCGGGCCATGATGCGCACGACGGCGGCGAACAGAGGCCGTTGCACCTTGCGGGCGGCGGCGGTGGTCAGTTCCGGGTTGTTGACGAAGAACGGTTTGCCGTCCGCGTGCGTGACCGAACGCACGATGCTGTCCGCCCACGGATGCTGCACGGGCTGAAAGAGGACTTGGAACAAACCGAGTTCGCCGGGTTGCAATTCGGCGAGCGCGCCGATGATGCCGATGAAGGGATCAATCTTGCCGCTCGCCAGCGGGAACATGAAGGCCCGTTCCAACCCGAATTCGAGGGCAAACACTTGGTCGCCTTCGCAAGCCTCCCAAACTTCATACAAGGTGCCGGTGCGCGGCAAAAAGGTGGCTTCAGGAAAGTGCGCCTGCAACTGGCGGCGCACTTGCGAGACATCAGTCTCACTGGCGGCGAATTGGGCGACGACCCGCTGATGGCTGCCGAGCAATTCAAAGGCAATCGGCTCGCGGCACAGCGAAAGGTTCGCCAGAAACTGGTCGAACGCTTCGCGGGAGATGTCGAGCTTGGCTGGCAGGGAGGTTTGCAGTTCCACCAAGGGTTCACGAACCAGCAACCGCGCGTCCGGTTCTTCCTCGGCTTCGGCCAGAACAGGCGGCGGCGGCTTGCAAAATAACGATTCCAGAAATGAAAGCCGGCTGCCGCTATCCATCGCGGGGGCGGCGGGCGGTGGTTCTGGAAAAATGGGTTCCTCAAAAACCTGCCACCCGCGCCCGCGCGCTTCCCACTGGTAAAACTGCTTGGACAGTTGCGCTTGAACCGAAGCCATACCTCAAGCTGCCGGCGGCTGGGGTTGGGGTAATTGCGGCTGGTTCAGGTCGGCCACTTTTGGCCGGGGCTCAAATTCGGACTCCAAGGTGACGCCTTTGGCCGCACACGCTTCCTCGGCCAGTTCCTTGATGAGTTGGGGCAACAGTTGCCGATACAGGTTGCGGGTGTCTTCCCGGTAATAGGTTTCCACCCGGAACCAGTCCTGGTAAATGGTGGACACCACGGGGATTTTCAGCAACAGGGCGTCGAGGTCGGTGCGGTTCCCAGTGGCGGCGTTCTGGAGCACCGCCGCGAGGGCGAACAACAGGGCGACGGTGGCGAGGGCCGCAAAATTGAACCCCAGCAGGGGGATCAACAGCCGGCCGATGGTGCCGAGACAAAACAAGACGGCGAGAATGTGCCACAGCCGGACCAAGGCCGGGATGTAAACCGTGCGCCATGAAAAAAAGAAGACATCGCCAAACGGGGCGGCACAGGTGGTGATGGCCAGCCGTTCCCGCATCAATTGCAGATAGGTGCGCCGTTTGGCCAGCAACCCGCCCTCGGAAAATTCCTGGCGGGTTATCTCCAGCCCGGGAAATTTGCGGGCGGCCACCTCCGCCTCCAGTTTCTCGTAAAACTCCTGCGGGGAAAGCGTCAGGCCCGCCGCGTGATACATCTGATAATCCAGCACTTCGCCCTTTTTGTTCTCGAAGCCGAAGACGAAGTCGATCACCGCCCGCAGATAAAAGCGCACGCGCTCGCTGATTTTGGGCTTGTCGTCGGATGCAGCCATAGCAATTATCGGGGCTAATCATTATGGCGGCTCATCACGGTGGTCAATCCCAAATCGGGACGCGAGCAAAAGAATGCTGATTATGGAATCACCAAACCCATCGGACCCATCGGAGAACTGGCTGTGCTATTGGCGGCGGGTGCTGCGCCCGCTGGCTTGGTGGTTTTTGTTTGTGCTGGTGCTTTACGGCATCCGCCTGCACCAACGCTTGATGGCGGGCACCTACTTGAGCTTCCGCGTCACCGTGGAAGGGAAGCCCAATCCCTACGCTGGGGAACGCATCCGGCTTGACGGCAAGAATTATGAAAGCGGCCAGTTGGTTTCGTTGGGCCAACATCAGCTCACGATTTCCAACCCCAAAACCGAAACCTATACCCAAAAACTGTTCGTGTGGTATGGCGTCCACGACTTGGGCAAAATCTCCCTGAAACGAAGCCAAGGGGTGTTGCAGATTATATGCGATCCACCGGCGGCACGCCTGCAAATTCAAGGCCCGGAGTTTTCCACCCAACTGACCGGGGCCAATGGCTTCAACGCGACCGTCCCGACCGACAATTACCGGGTGAGCGCGACCTACACCCATTGGAATGACCAGATGGATGTCGGGGTGCCGGCCAACGCGACCGCTTCGCGGGAATTCGCTCCGCGATTCGGAGCGTTGGACATCACCTGCAACCAAAGCAGCGCCACGTTTGAATTGCGCCGCAAGGAAAACGAAAGCGCCATCGAATCCGGCCCGCTGCCCGTGGTCATCCCCGGGTTGCCGGCGGGCAATTATCGGTTGCACCTTGCGTATCACGGGCACGAAAAAACCGAAAGCGTCATCGTCAAGTTCGGCACCACCAATCAGATCAAAACCGAATTTGCCTTCGGCACGGCAGCTTTGGAAACCCGGCCGGCCGGGGCGGCGGTGCATGACCGGGCCGGTCGTTATCTCGGCCAGACCCCGCTGACGTTGCCGGAATTACAACCCGGCAGTTGGACGTTTCAATTGAAGCTGGCGGGTTATGAACCCGTGATGACGACGCTGGAGATTGCCGCCGACGAAACGCAGTCGTTCCGCACCAACCTGGTCAGCGTGGGCTACACGGGCGCGATGCGGGCGGCGCGGGGTTACATGAAAACGGCGGATTATGACCGGGCGTTAAGCGCGCTGGGGGATGCGTTGCTGGCAAAACCCAGCGATGCCGCCGCCTCGGAATTGCAACTTGAAGCCAGCGGTCAGGCGGCCATCCAAAAGGCCCGGGCTTTGGCGAACACCGGAAATTACATCGAGGCCGGCACGCTGCTGACGGCGGCGTTGCTGGCGCTGCCGGGCAATGCCGAAGCCCTGGAGTTGCAGCCGGAATACAAAAAGCACGAGCCGGAGCAATTGGAACGGATCCGGTTGGAACGGCTGAGCCGGGTCAGGAATCTTTTCGATGCCCTCATGGTCCAAGCCCCGGCATCGGCTTTGTTTGAAACCCGCGAGATTAAAACGGCCAAGCCCGCCAAGGACATCCAGGTGGCGCTCAATAACGCGCTGCAAAGTGATCCGCCCGCCGGCCAGCCGCCGGTCAAAATCGTGCGCTACACCTCGCCCAAACCGGAAACTTTCTACATCGAGACGGTGCAGGAATTCAGCACGGTCCTGGCGACCAGCGCCGGAAAGCGGTGTTGCTACATCGTGGGCGGCCAGACGAAGGACGACGAGACTCAGATATTATTCAAGG
>JAPLTZ010000388.1 GCA_026397895.1 Verrucomicrobiota bacterium
GGTCAGGTTCGGCGCTTCGTTGAAGCGGTTGCCGTAAACAGGCAGATCGGCCCAGCCCAAGTCGTCGGCGAGGATGAAAATGATGTTCGGGTGGCTGGCAGTCTTGGTCTGCTCAGCCGCTTGCAAAGCAGCCAACGAAAAAAGCAGCAGGCTGGCAAGGAGCGGCATCCCGGCGTGTTTAATGGTCATTGTTTGTTTCATGCATTGAAAATCTCGGAGCAATGTCCGGTTATTTCACTTCGACCGTTGCCGCTGATTGCACAGTCACCGGGCCGAGCAGACCGGACTCGACAAGCGCATCGCCCTTCTTCCACAGACGCTGGCTCGTGAATGTGTAGCGACCGGTCGGGCTGGGCTTGCCTTCGGTCAGCCACTGCGGCCAGGATTTGATCGTCCCGCCGGAGTTGCGGCTGCTGTCCTCGGGCAGTTGCTCGTCGCCGATCATGCGGTTGCACCATAGGTTGACCACTTTCAATTCCAACGTGTTGTCGCCCGCCCTTCCACAACGTGCCCAGATTTTTTCCGTTCAGTTTCACCTCCGCCATGACGGCAACTTGGCCGAGGTCGAGGAACAGTTTTTGTTTTTCCTTCTTAAGTGTTGAATCCGACAGCGCGAACGTCTTCCGGTAAACCGCCGTGCCGGAATAGTAGCGGATGCCTTCCTCCGGGCGCTTGCTCCAATCTTCGAGCTTCTCGAACGTCACCGGCGTGGCCGGGCCGCCCCATTTCGGATCGAAGTTCACCTCCCACGCACCGGCAATTTCCTGCACCGGCTGAAACTCCAGCCAGTTCTTCCCGGTCGTCGAATGCGGCTGTCCCGCAGATGGTTTGCGGAACACCACGAACACCGAGCCGCTCGGATCAAACCGCAGCGGCACGCGCGTGATGCCGTCTTTCTCCTCATACGCCGCAGCTTTCTCCATCACTCCCGTTTCCGGCTGCCACAGTTCCGGACGTTTGCCGGTGATGCGGAATGAACACAGGGATTCCACCGCGCGCTGACTACGGTTCGCCACAAAATATACATCTGCATCGCCGATTCTGCGGTGGATAAAACGCAAGCCTTCCGGCACGGCGCTGAAATCCGGCTTCACGCCCGCCGCTTCCAAAACTTCCATGGGCGTCCGCCCCCAGATCGCGCGGCCCTGGCCGAACGCATGTTCCTTGTTGGTCTTGCCGTCGCAATCGCCCCAGAGTTCGGACGCGAGTTGTTTAACTTCGGCGTCGCATTGTGGAAAACCCGTCAAGCTCGGGGATTTTTCCGGGCGCGGGCCGATGACTGTCGCGCCGGCGGCGACGAGTTCCTTCAGCCTGCGCAGCAGCGGCGGCGTCATCGTTTTCACGTCCGGCAGCACCAGCATGCGGTAGCTCATGCCGTCGGGCAGCATGATTCGGCCGTCCTTGACCGACATCCGCGTCAAAACGACCTCCGCCGGACAGACGTCAAACCGGTAGCCGTCGCGGATATTCGCCAGCGGCGAAACACCGAGTGCGCCTTCCGGCTGGAGGCTCAAAATGTCGGCGACAAACAACCCTTGCTGGAGCAGATACTGGCAACGGGCGAGATACTGATGCCACGCCTTGGACTGTTCCCACCACGTCTGCGTCCGCTCGTAATGCAGCCCCCATGGCCCCATGCTCATGCCCGGCGCCCGGGCGGGATTCGTCCACGGCTGCATCGCAAAACGGTGGAAGACGAAGCGGTTGATGCCCTCGCAAAAATACGAGTCGCCGAGGTCCTTGATGTAGCCGGGATGCCCCAGCCATTTCTCCGCCGAAGTTCCCGAGAACGCCTCTGCCGCAGTGATTTTCCGTCCGTAAACATGCGCGGCGGTGGCCATGGCGTTCCAAGAGCCGTTGCCAAATCCCTTCTTGCCGTCGCCAAAGTTGAAGGACCAGAACTCGTTCATCGTGTCGTCCGCCCGCCCGGCGTAGGTCAGATCGTTGAACAGGCCGTTGCCATAGGCTTCGATTGTCAACCGCAACCCGTGCTGATGAGCCAGGTCGTGCAGATGGCCGGCGTAGTTCTCCGCCAGCAACTCGGCAATGGTCTGCCGGAAGTCACACAAGAATCGTTCCGTGACTTCGTTGCCGTCCACCACGCGACCGGTCACCGCCGGCAGCAATGGCAGCGGGTCGTAACCTCGGCGCTGTTGAAATTCTTCGCGGAATTTCGGCGTCCAGTTCTGCGAGCCTACTTCCCAACTGTCGATAAGCACGTTGTTGAACGTCTTGCCCGCCAGCGGCCCGACATCGGCGATCACCTTCGCCAGCATCCCGTTGAAGTGGGCATCCATCGCCGCCTGGCTCAACTTGTCGCACTCAAACCCCGTGCCCGACGCCGTCGCCGGATGATTCTTCACTCCGGTCGTGGTGTGGCCGAAGCGCAAGACCGTCCATTTTCCCGCTGGCACATCCCAGCGGAGCTTGCCCGCGCCATCCATCTTTGAACTGATCTCAACCATCTGGCTGCGGTGCGTGACGACGGCATCCGGCAGCGGAGCAAAGTTGTCGGCGGCACGATCCTCCGACCGGGTGAACGCCGCCTTGGCCTGGACGCCTTCAATCCGACAGACCGGCAGCAACGCGAGCGACGCCAGCGGCAGTTGCGCGGTTTGCGCCCAAGCCGGCGGCGTGTATGACGTGAAGACGATCCGAAACCAGCGCGACTCGACCGCATTGAGCACGACGGTCAACTCCGGCGGATTGCCGGCAAAGGTGCGGATCGTGCGGAATTTCTGGCCGTCGTCGGAGACTTGGATTTCGCCGGAGAACTTGTGATATTCAATGTGCTGGCTGTTGACAAAGGTCAGCGCCAGGCTGCGGGCGAGATACTTTTGCGGGAACTCCAACTGCACCCACTGCGGCAGTTTGAGCGCCGGCCCGGCCACCACAATCGAGGTTTTCGGATCGCCATCCGTAAGCGCCGGGAGTTTATCGGCCACGATGCCGGGGCTGGCGGAAAGTTTTGGAGCAGCCTCCGCCATGGAAAAGTTTTCACCTTCGGGCGTGGGAAAGGCGAACACCGCGATGTCGCGATAAAACCCGGCCTCGGCAGGCGGCGGCGGCAAGGCGGTTTCAATTTGCTTTGGCCCTTCGAGGAAGGTTTCGCTCCAGACGAGCTTCTGCATGGAAAGTTCCGGCGTGATCCACGGCCCGCCGCTCGACGACCAGCCCGCGCAGTTGTGGAGAGTGAGTTCGAGCCCCAAGCGACTGGCCTCCTGCGCGGCGTGCTTCACCAGCTCGCGCCATTCCGGGCTGACATATTTGACCGGCCCTGACGGAACGCCGCAGCCGGCCTCGAAAATCTGCGCGCCGCCGATGCCCACGCGCGCCATCGCCTCCAAGTCGGCGGTGATACCCTCACGGGTGACGTTGCCGTCCACCCAATGCCACCAGGTTTGCGGTCTGGCCGAATCCGGCGGCGTGGCAAAGTTTTTCGCCAGTTCGTCGGCGCGAGTTGGTGCGGCCAGCGGAGACAGCGGCAGCGCGGCGGCAAGGAGTAACAAAAGGTGTTTCATTGTTAGATTTTTATTGTTGGTTCGATTGAACAATTTCATAAAAAAGTGGGTTTCTAAAAATCACGGCAAAACGAGCAAGCTGCGGAAGCCTTCGATTTTGAGGCTGGTCGGCAAAACGGTTTCGGTGATCGCGCCGTCGGTCGGGTCGAAAACTTTCACTTTGGCCGGGGGCGGATTGGGTGTGACGGCGGCTTGCAGCGGCGTCAGCAGCAGTGCGACGAAAAACGTGATGGCGTGCTTGGTGATCACTGTTTGTTTTATGCTGATACTTTGTTTTGCCGCCAAATCACTTCGTTTTTGGAGTCGCTCCAAAATCATCGCGTTGAATGTTGGGGCGACCCACAACCCGAACCGCATTCTCGGGAGCGATGATCTCCGCCTGGATGCGCGGAAGCCGGGTTGGGGCGAGGCAGCGGAACAACGCCAGGTTCATCTTTCCGGTCAACGGGTAATTGCATCGGTCGTTAAAATCTCCGACCGGGTCGTAAGCAACTTTGATTGCCCGCGTGTAGTCCCGGTTCATCCACACGACGTCATCGTGATAAAGAGCGGCCATGGGGAAATGCCGCTTCGACTGCTTGTGGGCATCCCCGGCCTCGAAGAATTCCAGAGTGACGTTCGGGTCGAAATCCGTAAGTCGCTCCAAAGGCACGGCCACATAGAATATGTCACCCGAAACGAAAGCGCCGAGGTTGAAGGATTGGCCAGCGGCGGCGGATATTTCCCGCCACGCGAAAGTCCGGCCACCGACTTCCACCGGTTCCGGGTGAATCGCCCCGGCGAGCTTGGCGCGCAGCGCGGCGTCGGCTTCCTGCGGAACCGGCCCCAGCACCTGACAGGTGTCGAGCATACGGATTTGGCGCGGTTGCCAACCGGTTTCCTTCTTGAGCCGGGCGAGCCGCATTTCCATGTCGGCTTGCACCGTCGCCAACCTCGGCTTTCCGTAGAGATCGTTCTTTTCATGTGGATCGGTCTTGAGATCGTAAAGCTCCTTCAAGTGTGAATATTGGTATTCGACAAGCTTGAACCGCTCGGTGCGCACGGCCTGCATGGCCGGCAACGCCACCTCGCCGAAATAATGCCAGAAGTCGAAGAAGAACTCCTCCCGCCACGCCGGCTGTTGGGAAAAAAACAGCGGCTTCCAACTCCTTCCATCCATTCCTTTCGGCGACGCCACCCCGCACACGTCGAGGAGCGTTGGAGCGAGATCCAGCGTCAGCGCCATCTCCGGTTTTCGGGTTCCCGCAGGAATCCATGCCGGATAACGCACGATCATCGGAATTCGCATCACCTGATCATAGGCATAGTGCTTCTCGCAAAGCCCGAATTCACCGAGAGAATAGCCCTGGTCGCTGGTGAAAACAAAGCAGGTGTCGTCGAGCGCGGAGGTTTTCCGCAAGGCTTGCACGATGGTCCCGACCGATTCGTCAATGGTAAGCGCAAGCCGGCTGTAACTGCGGACCCATTCCTGGAAATTGCCATAGGCTGGTATGGCGGGCGCAAACTTGGCGGCAAAGATGGCGTTGCTGGCGAGTCCCGGCTTGCGCGACGCATAATTCTCCGGCTCGGCAAAGACGGTGTCTTGCAGCGCGGTCTTCATTCTTTCGGGATACCGGAAGGGCATGTGCGGCGACTTGAGCCCCACGATCAGGAGAAACGGTTTGTCGTTGCCCCTTTCTGCGGCGTCTTCTTGCCGTTGATCCAAATCGGCTGATCGGAATGATTGCCCACGAAGGGAAAACTCGCCCAGTAGTCAAACCCCGGCTGGGGCTCCTCATCGCGCCCGAGATGAAACTTGCCGATGTAGCCGGTGACGTAACCGGCCTCGTGCAAAAGCTGCGGAAACGGCGTCTGCGTGAGCAGGAACGAGTTGTTGCGCCAGATGATTTCCGGGGCGGATGCGCGATGGGCATAGCGGCCCGTCAGAATCGAGGCCCGCGACGGCGAGCAGACTCCGGAGCAGGCGAAGGCGTTTTCAAATGAAATTCCCTCCGCCGCCAGCCGATCCAGATTCGGAGTCTGCATGAACGGCGTCCCCTTGTGCCCCATCCAGTCTGCTCGGTAGTCATCCGCGATGATCAACACGACATTCGGCCGTTTGGCCGCGGCCCCAGCGGTGGCAACTACAGCCACCAGAAACGTCACTACCCGCCACACAATCTGTGATTTTTTCGGCATCGTTATTTTCTCCTTTCGTCAACGACCTTACGGATGGCGTCGAGCTTGGCTGTGCCCTGCCCTTTGTCTGGCACAAGCCATCCGCCTTCGTCCACCTCGTTCCACGCGTAGAACAACATCGTCTTCGCTTCGGCGACGGCGGGGTTCGCGTCAATCCAAGCGTAGGCCGAGCGCAGATGGGCGGACAGTTCGTAGGGTTTGGGTTGCATTCGGTCGCCATTTTTGTCGCGCGGGCCGCCCCAGCCGGCGGTCAGGTTCGGCACAATCTTCTTTCCTGTCGCTTTCATGCCGTTCCAATTTCTGACCTGCGCGGCGCAGTGTCCCAAATAATTGGTGCCGCCCCAACTGGTGTAGGCGCTGATGGCATCCAAGCCCGCGCCAGCGGCGGCCGCAGCTCCAATCTCAGGCGTCGGCGACAACGCGACGAAATAGGGGTTCTTCTGCCCGGTCTGCATGATGCGCTGCCGCAGTTTGTCCATGTAGGCATTGGCTTTCTGCGCAGAACCAAACGTGTGTTCGACGGTGGAATTGGTTTCCCAAAACATGAAGTAGAGCAGCGGGCGGCCCCCGGCAACTTTCTGATAGGTCGGCTCCTGCATCATCTTGATCCATTCGTTGATTTCCTTGTCCGGTTTACGCGGATAGACGATGAGGCAGAAATTGACATCGCTCTTGTGCTGGCTCGACAGATAGAGCCGGCGGGCGCGATTCATGTAGTCGTGCTTGAATCCGTCGTCCCGGATTGTCGCCGGGTAATACAGGAAGGCCCAGTAATCAATGCCACCGGCCTTGGCGTAGGCGATCTCCTGATCCACGACTGCCTGCGTGTCGCCGCGCACCTCAACCTTGTTGTCCGAGATGATCTTGGCATAGAACGGCAGCCGCCCGTGCCACCGCTTGGGTGAAAGATTCTTTTCATACGGATTCATCGTATCGGCGAACCACGCATCCCAGCGGATCGCGCCAATCGTCGCCGGCTCCGCTGCCGAAGCTGGCGACATGTTCTTGCACAACGCCGCAGCGATAATCAACGCCATCATCCATTTGGCCGGTTTCCGTTTCATGTAGTAGGTAGTAGTTTCAATTTGCGGTGGCTGATGTCGCAAATGTCATTCAGTTCTTTACTTGGATGACGGGAGTTATTTTCTTGAAAACGTCCCGCACGGCTTCGAGATATTTCATGCCGTTCTTGGTGTCGGGTTCGAGATAGCTACCCTCCGTCCACTCGTTCCAACAGTTGATATTCAGGATGCGCGGGCCGGCGGAGTCCGGTTGAGCAAGCAGACGTTGCTTGGTCATTTCCAGCGCGGTGCGGAAATTTTCCGGCGTGTTGTTAACGATGACACTGGTAAATGGATAACCAGAATTATCGAGGGTGTCGCTCTGGTCACAACGCGGGCTGGGGTCCCAGCCCATCGAGACGTTCGGGAAGAAGGGGAGGTTGAATTTGGATGTGGTGTCCCAGTATTTGAAGTAGCCGTCGCGGGCAAAGTTGTAATCGGTCTGCTGTTGGGGCATGAGCACATGGTGAATCCAGACGTAAGAGGTGACGGAATCAAAGCCGAGGTCGCGCACGAGCTTGGCGGAATCCACCGGCACTTTTTCTCCGGGCAGAATGGGCTGACCCCAGGCCACGGCGTTGAGGTGGACATCTGGGAAGCCGGCGGCCTTCACTTTCGCACGGAATTTATCCAAGCCGGCGCGGGTGGCTTCAACCGAGCCGAAGTTTTCCAGCAAATTACTCAAGTCGTAAAACGAAAAGTAGGGTTTGCCGTCAATCTTCCAATAGGATGGGTGCGAAAAATACTCCTTGATGACGTGGTCGCAGATTTTCTCAAAGTTTTCGGGCGTCACTTTACCGGGATACAACACCGTGCGAGGCGCGCCTTTTTTGTAGGGGAACAAGGTTTTCTGCCAGTCGTGATTCGCCCACATGAAGGCGAACTTGATGCGGCTGTTGTTGGTCGCCTTGAGGAAGCCGTTGTCAATGGGGCGGTCCAGGAACGGGCCGTCATCGTAGTAATACCAATCGAAGATGAAGGCATCAATGCCGTGGTCGGCGGCGGCGGCAATTTTCTCGGCCATGACTTCGGGATCAGATTCGTCGGTGTAGCCCCAGAGCGGGACTTTCGGCTGCTGATGGCCGGTGAAACGGGGTTTGGCGGCTTTGATAAGTTCCCATTCGCTCCAGCTTTTGCCGTGTTCTTTCAGGTTGCGTGGATCGTTCGGGTGATACTGGCCGAAGTAGTAGCTGGCGACGGTGACACGAGCATTTGCACTGTTCGCACCGCTGGCGGCATTTAGGCTGATGGGGTCCGCTCCAGCCTGGCTCACGCCGAATATCAGGGCTGTTGCGGTGATGAATCCGGCCAGCGACGCCAGCCGGGTTAGTTTTGCAGTTTTTAGTTTCATATTTTTAATCACTACGTTGTGGTCGTTAAAGTTTTGGCGGGTAGCCGTCCCCGTCAGGATCGGCGGAGAGACCGTCCGCACCCGCCGCAGTCGCCATGCAGAGTGCGCCAACCAGCGCAGGTTTCCACATGAATTGCTTCATGCTTTGCTTTTTTCTTTCGCTGCTCACGGTTCAATATTTTTCGACCAAGCTGATTTGATGCGTTCCGGCAGCAAGTTCACGGCGAGTTTCGCCGCCCTTTTCAAAAGTCATCCCTGCCGGGGCTTCCGCTGCGGCGGCGGTGTTTGGTGGCACGGTCACATTCCACTCGATCGTTTTACTACCCTTGCGCTTCCAGGCCGAACGGATCGTGCCGTGAGGCGATTCATACGAGCCCTCGGCCCATTCGAGTTGGGGGATGAAGGATGGCCGCAGGAAAAACCGTTCATAGCCTGGGTGGCCTGCGTCCGGCTGGAGGCCAAGCACGCTTTCGTAAAAGAAGGTATCCACGGCCACAAACTGACAATGTTCCTGAGGCCGACCAGCATTAATGAGGTGCGGCGATTCCGGCGGGGTATTGTTCATGATGTTCTCGCCCCAAGTTTCCCAAGTCATCTGGCCGCCGTAGGAGAGAATCTTCTTGAAACCGTGAAACCCTTCGGCTGTCAACATGGCATAGGCGACATCGCCGCGTCCTTCACGCGCGAGGGCTTTGATCACATGGTCGGTCAACAACTGCCCGGTTGAAAAATGCCCTTTGCAATCTTCTTCGATATGCCGAACAAGATTCGAGGTCACCTTGGCCCGGAGTGCTTCCGGAACAATGTCATAGTAGAGTGCGCAGGCATACAGGCCCTGACTTTCATACGTTTTCCCGTTGAGATCCGTCCAGCGATACTTCGCAGCATCCGGGTCAAGATAGGCCTTGTTGAACGCGGACTTCAGCTCCTCCGCCTTGGCCGTGTAAGCCTTGGCGGCATCTCCGTTACCGAGTCGGCTTTCGATCGCCGCCATAGCCACCATGACATCGCGGACGAAAGCCGTCTGTGTTCCTTCGGGCGGGGTGTTGACGGGATATCCGCCGGCGGAGGGGTTCTCCTTGTGTCCACGCAACACCCTGACTTTTGAGCGGTAGGCGGCATCAAGGTTGGGAAGGGCATCATGCCAGTCGCCCCAGCCTCCCGTGACGAGCCCGTCCTTGCCGATTCTTGCCAGCAGCCATTGGGCTGTGTCCGAAAGCCAGGGATATTGACTGCGAACGGAATCAAGGTCGCCGTAACGCACATACCGTTCCCATGTCAGAAGAATGGTTGCGGCAATCTGCTCGGGCGCAAAAGAATCGATATTACCGGGGGACATCCCGGGCATGGCTTTCGGAAAACCTGTTTTCTTGGAAGGCGACGTGCGTAAATCCGCCTCCACTTTCTCGAAGAAAGAGTCCGCCTGAAAATTCGCAAAAACAGCCCGCTGGTTCGGCCAGAGCATCCATCCCTTGCGCTCGCGTGAGGCGCAATCAGTCAATTTATGCGTCATATTCGCCTGGGTGGTCCGCACCAATGCCGCATGCAGCTCGTTGAGAAACGGATCTGAACAGGAGAAAGTGGCCGCCCGCTTCAGGTCGTTGGCGAGAAAAAGCGCCTCGAAGTCATCCGGGTTCGGCGGGCTGCTCAAACCTTCAATCTGAATATAGCGGAACGGCTGCCAGGTGAAGCGGGGCGTCCACTCGAAGGGTTTCCCGGCGCTGACAAACAAGCCGATTGCAAAGGTGGTGACCGATGGCGTCTTCGACACCCCGCCAGTCAAATCGAGAGACTGGCCGAAACTTATGAATACGGCCTTGTTCTTCGGCTCGTCGAGCCGAGCGCGGAGCGTCCCGTTGATCAAGCGGCCAAAATCGAGCACCCAGACTCCCGGCTTCGGTTGTGTGATTGCCTTGACCGGCGGGCGCTCAACCACCCGCATCGGCGGAATGCCCTGCGGCACGGAGATGCCCGGCACCGTTGCGACCACCTGAGGAATCACCCAGTCTCTTGAATTCAAATCAGCGCCCGGCTCAGCCCAATCGGGCAGGCGGCGGGCGTCGTAGATCTCACCGGCCCAGAGGTTCTGCTTTACGATTGGGCCGTTCAAAGAAACCCGCCAATCCGGCCCGGTCGCAATCCGTTCACTGGAGCCATCCGGATTGGAAACCTCCAGTTGGGCGCGGAATTTTGGATCGCCATACCGCCACGCCTTGTCCGGTTTGTTATAGGCCACCGATTGGCCATACCAGCCGTCGCCAACCATCACCGCAAGCGTATTCGTGCCTGTATGAAGAAACCGGGCGACATCGAACGAAGTGTAATAGTGCAGGTTTTCGAAATTGGCGTCGGCCGGGTCCCAGAAGCGGTCGCTAATCCGCACCCCATTGATGAGAATGTCCTGCACACCTAGCGTCTCAATATGGAGAACGGCCTTTTGCACAGATTTGGCCAGAACAAAGTCCCGACGGAAAATGGGGGCGGGCTGCAGTTCGGCCAGACGGTCGCGGTTGAATGACTCCCCAATTTCTTGCGGCATGCCGTGGTTACGCGTGGTCATTGCCCGTGCTGTCCACCCCTCAATGAACTCCCCTTTTGGCACCGCTGGCCAAGTCTGAAGCTGTTCATAAGGAACCAGCCGTTCCCTGAACTCAAAAGCAGGATTGCCGACCAGCGCCGCCCGTGGAGCCTGCAGCCATTGCGCCGACCAATCCAGCTTACTGACCACTTCCCCAGTCGGCGCCGACTTGGCTATGCTTGCTGTGCATGCCAGGGCAATAGTGAGTCCCAAACAGAACCTTTCCGATATGCTTCGATAGGTTTTCATGTTTCGATTTTTGGAGTCCATCTCAATTTACGTTCATGGTGATGTTGCCCGTGGCTGTGCCGCCGCGACCGTCGCTCACGGTATAGGTGAAGCCGTCACTGTTCGTGTTACCCACAGCGGGAAAGTATTGAATAACCGCGCCAGCGAGTATGATTGTCGCCCCCTGATTGCCACCGCCCACGCCCACCAAACTGAGGGTCTGGCCCGCTGAGACATTCGTGACGTGAGTCAACACGTCCGCCACACTGACGTTCAAGCTGCTGCCCGACGATCGAGTGTAGGTGATGTTCCCGGCTGTGGGCGGTTGGTTAACGAGAATTGTGATGCCGGTGCCGGGAGTAACCCACCGGTTTTGATTCGCATTCAACATCCCGGTCACAGTGCCGATGGCGTCAAGGCGGGTGGTGTCAGGTGCATTTGCGAGAGCGTTGGTTTTCAAGGTGGGGCAAATCCAGCCGCCCTCGTCGTGTTCGTTCCATGCATAGATCAGAATGGTGTTGGCAGGGGTGGCGTTGGTGAGATTGCTCCGCGTCCAGTTGAGAGCATCGTTGATATGATTGGTTAATTCATCGGGCGTGGGTGGTAAGACATAGTTCGTGCTTCCGGTCGTCCAAGGAACTGGATTTTCAAACCGTGGCCGGTTGTCCCAACCGGAGCTTACAATGGGAACAACATTGGCTCCGGTCGCCTTATCGGATTCCCAAAAGTTGTGAACATTCGTTGCGTGCGCCATATAAGATTTTCCCGTGCCGGTGCCGTCGGGGCGGGCGTAAGCGCCAAGGGCATCGAAGCCATAGTCCGTCAGGACGGTGTAATCACTGGCGGCATTGAAGCCCTGGTAAACAATGTAAGGATTGCCGAGGCCGGCGTTAGTGGTCGCGGTGCGCAGTTGAGCGATGGCCGCGCGACCGATGGCAACGGAGCCGGCGGGAAAACCGCCAAAAATATAAAAGAGCGGTCGGTTGCCCAATACTTTCTGGTAAGAGGGGTCTCCGAAATGGTTCACATGGTAGGTCACTTGTGCATTCCAAGCTGTGGATGCATTGGTGATGTGAGTGCCTGAAATAATGCTGGCGAAGTTAATCCGGCTTTTGCTTGTGCTGGAGAGATAAAGTTTCAGGGCGTTGGCTAGACTGATATTGGGATGGACACTGTCGTAGATAACAAAAGCCCAGTAATCAATCCCGGCATTGGCGGCGTAATAGATTTCTTGATCCATGATAGCCTGGCTGTTGCCATTAATGGCCACGGAATTCGAGCCGGCGACCTGGGCGAAAAAGGGCAGCCGATAATGCCAACGGTTCGGCCCAAGGGATTTTTCTACGGCTGCTTGAATACCGCCGCCTTCCTGCCAAGCGTCCCACCGGATCG
>JAPLTZ010000107.1 GCA_026397895.1 Verrucomicrobiota bacterium
GTTCGGCGAGGACATCAAGGCCTCGATGGCCGGCGGCACGAGCACGTGCGAGACGAGCAGGGAAAAATTCTTCAGCCCCTTCTGCGCGGCCTGGAACACGGCCATGGCCGTGGCGGGCGCGGTGGTTTCAAAGCCGACGCCGAAGAAGACGACTTCCTTGGCGGGGTTCTGCTCGGCGAGCTTCACGGCGTCGAGCGGGGAATAGACGATGCGCACGTCGCCGCCCTGGGCTTTGACGGAAAGCAGGTCGGTGGTGCTGCCGGGCACGCGGAGCATGTCGCCGAACGAGGTGAAGATGACGCCGGGGCGCGCGGCGATTTCTAGGGCTTGGTCAATCTTCTCCAGCGGCGTGACGCAGACGGGGCAGCCCGGGCCGTGGATGAGCGTGACTTGCTTGGGCAGGAGTTCATCAATGCCGAACTTGACGATGGCGTGGGTCTGGCCGCCGCAGACTTCCATGAGCGTCCACGGTTTGGTGGTGACGCGGTGAATCTCGCGGGCGAGTTGTTGGGCGAGTTCGCCGTCGCGGTATTCGTCGAGGTATTTCACGGCCCGGTCGCCTCCAACTCGCCGAGTTCCTCCATGCGTTTGAGATACGCGAAGACTTTCTGCGCCTCGGCCTCGTCCACTTTGCTCAACGCGAAGCCGACGTGCACGATGACGTAATCGCCGACCGCCGCATCTGGCACATAGGCGAGGTTGATTTCTTTGACGATGCCGCCGAAGTCCACCTTGCCGGTGCGGAACGTGGGTTCTTCACCGGCGATGCTGATGACTTTTCCTGGGACTGCGAGGCACATATCAAATTGTTTTCTGCTCGCGCAACGCGGCCATCACTTGGCCGAGCGCGATGCCGCCGTCGTTGGGCGGGACGCGCTGATGCCAGTATGGACGGAAGCCTTTCAACTGCAAGCGCCGCACGGTGGTCTCGGTCAGGTAACGGTTCTGGAAACAGCCGCCGGAAAGGACGACGCGCGGCTGGTTGAGGCGATTGGCCACGCCGACGATGGAGCGGAACAGCGCGTTGTGGAATTTGGCGGAAATCATCTCCACGCTCACGCCGTGGCGCACGTCGGCGAGAATGCCTTCGAGCAACACCGCCCAGTCGAGGATGATGGGCGACTGGTTTTTGCCGTCGCTGCCGTGCTCGCTCAACAGCCGGTAATGCTCCTCCGTGTCCACGTCTTCGAGCGCGAACTCCAAGTCCATCGCAGCCTGGCCCTCGAAGTCGAGGTGCTGCCGCAGGCCGGTGAGCGAAGCGACGGCGTCGAACAGCCGGCCCATGCTCGTGGTCACCGGCGAATTGATGCCGCGCGCGAGCATCGTGCGCAGCGCGGCCAGCTCCGTCGGGGAAAAGGCGGCGATGGTCGGCAAATCCTTGTGCTCGAAAACTTCCTCGCCCATCAGTTCGTAAAGCAATCCGAGCGCGACGCGGCGGGGTTCTTTCACGGCCTTGTCGCCTCCGGGCAATCGGAACGGGCGCAGATGGGCGACGCGTTCGATCTTGGTTTCGGTGACGAGGAAAAATTCGCCGCCCCAGATCGTGCCGTCGAGGCCGTAGCCGGTGCCGTCCCACGCGACGCCGAGCACGGGCGGCGCGAGTTCGTTCTCCGCCATGCAGGAGAGGACGTGGGCGATGTGGTGCTGGACGCCGATGTAGCGCGGGCTTTCAGCCTGCGGGTTCGCGGAGCATCCTTGCTCCGCGTTGGAACTGGCGGCAGGGATGCCGCCAGAACCCGCAGGCAAGGATGCCTGCGCTACTCGCTCCAAGGCAAATTTCGTGGAGAGATAATCCGGGTGCAGGTCGGCGGCGATGATTGCGGGCTTTACCTCGTAGAGCGCAGGCAACTCGGCGGCGACGCGGCGGAAGGCGTGGTTCGCCTGCTCCGTTTCCAGATCGCCGATGTGCTGGCTGACGAAAATCTGGTTGCCGACGGCCAGCGCGACGGAATTTTTCAGGTGCGCGCCAACGGCCAGGACAATTTCGGAGTGCGGAGTGCGGAGTGCGGAGTTGATTCCAAGCGCGGTGGGCAGTTCATTCCGCACTTCGCATTCCGCATTCCGCATTTGCACCGGGAGCGGCGCATAGCCACGGGCGCGTCGCAGAATCATCTCGCGGTCGAGCATGACGCGGACGATGGAGTCGTCCACGTGGCGCACGATGGGGCGGTTGTGGACGAGGAAGACGTCGGCGATTTCGCGGAGGCGGTCGTAGGCCTCGTCCTCGTCGGTGCAGATGGGTTCGTCGCTCAGGTTGCCGCTGGTGCAGACGACGGGGAAGCCGAGTTCGGCGAGCAGCAGGTGGTGCAGCGGCGTGTAGGGCAGCATCACGCCGAGGTAGGGATTGCCGGGGGCGATGGACGGCGCGATGGGCGACTGGGCGTTAGGAATTTTCTTGAGCAGCACGATGGGCGCTTCGGGCGATTGCAGCAGGCGTTCCTCCAGCGGCGAAACTTTGCAGACGGCTTTCACGGCGGCGAGCGTGGGGAACATGACGGCGAGCGGCTTGCCTTCGCGATGCTTGCGGGCGCGCAGGCGGCAGATGGCCTGTTCCTCGTGCGCGGCGACGATGAGGTGGAAGCCGCCGAGGCCCTTGATGGCGACGATCTGGCGGCGGCGGATGGCCTTGGCGGCGGCGAGCAGCGCGGCATGGCCGTTGCGCAGGGCGGGGTGGTTGGGCGGCAACGAGCGTGCGGCGCGGCCTTTCAGACGGTCGGTGTTGCTCTGCCAGAACGCGAGTTGCGGGCCGCAGACGGGGCAGGCGTTCGGCTGCGCGTGGAAACGGCGGTTGGCGGGGTCGTCGTATTCAAACTGGCACGCGGGACACATCGTGAAGTTTTTCATCGAGGTGTTCGCGCGGTCGTAGGGCAGGGCTTCGATGATGCTGAAGCGCGGGCCGCAATGCGTGCAGTTGGTGAACGGGTAGAGATGGCGGCGGTTGCGCGGATCGAAAATTTCGCGGAGACAATCCGGGCAGGTCGCGGCGTCAGGGAGGACGAGGGCGGTTTTCTCGCCGCCGGTTTCGCTGGGGCGGATTTCAAAGCCAGCGTAGCCGACGGGGTCGAGCCGCGAGGGTTCGAGGCTCTGGATGAAGCCGCGTGGCGGATGCTCGGTGTCGAGGCGGCGGAGAAAAATTTCCAGTTCGGCGGGCGGGCCCTCGACTTCGACGAAGACGCCTTGGGCGGAATTGTTGACCCAGCCGGTGAGATGCAGTTCGGTGGCAAGGCGATAGATGAAGGGACGGAAGCCCACGCCCTGAACGGCGCCGCGAATCGCGACTTTCAAGCGCGTGCGCTGCCGGATCGTGGTGTAGCCGCCCGCCTTGGCACCGGGCGGGGCGCTGGAACCAGAACTGGTTTCAGCGGCCACCGCCGGGGTTTTGGCGAGCGTTGCCGTTGGATAAGATACGCCCACGCCTACATGAAAACGGATTAGATGTCCTGAAACCATCCCTTCGTTGGCGAAGTTTGCGTAATTCTTGTTTTGCGGGGCGGAAAGATTGATTTTCCGGCGGCTCGCGGCCAGTGTGTAGCTGTTGCGATGCACGAAGTTTCCATCATGGAAGAAGCGGTGCGGCTGGCGGTGGATGCCGCCGACGGTCGGCGCGTGCGGAAATTGCGGCTGCGCATCGGCGTGTTAAGTGGAGTCGTGCCGGACGCGATGCGCTTCGCGTTCGACGTCGTGTGCCGCGATACTCCGGTGGCGGGCGCGACGCTGGAGATTGAATCCGTGCCGGCGGTCGCGTGGTGCGAAGCGTGCCAGTTGGAATTTGCGACTGCGGATTTTTTCAGCGAATGTCCCCGTTGCCGCAACGTGAACGGCGGGTTGCGGCGCGGCCGGGAAATGGAAATCGCCTCGGTGGAGCTTGAATGATATGTGCAAAGATTGCGGATGCGGACTCGGCGGTGGCAGCGTGAAAATCGGCGGTCACTCGCACGATGACCACGCGCATGACCACTCCCACGGCCATCATCACGGCCATGAACCCCAGCACGAGCACGAGCACGGCCACGGCAGCAAGACCGTGAACCTCAACCGCTCGCTCATGGAGAAGAACGACCGGCTGGCGGAGCGCAACCGGGGATTTTTCCGCGCGAAGAAGCTGCTCGTGCTGAACGTGGTTTCCTCGCCCGGTTCGGGCAAGACGACTTTCATTCGCGAAACCGCCGCGCAACTGGCGGGCAAGCTGCGCGTGGGCGTCATCGTGGGCGACCTCGCCACGGACAACGACGCGGCGCGGCTGCGCACCGCCGGGATTCCCGTGGTGCAGATCGTCACCGGCACGGTCTGCCACCTCGATGCGGAGATGGTTTCCAAGGCGGCGGCGCAACTGGACTTGGACAAGCTCGACGTGCTGGTCGTGGAGAACGTGGGCAACCTCGTGTGCCCGGCGGATTACGATCTGGGCGAGGATTTGCGCGTGGTGCTGCTGTCCGTCACCGAAGGCGAGGACAAGCCGCTGAAGTATCCGCCGATGTTCCACTCGGCCAACGTGGCGGTGGTGACGAAGGGCGATATGGCGGCGGCAGCGGGCTTCAACCGCGATCTGGCGTTGCTGAACCTGAAGCGCATGAGCCATCACGCGGAAATCTTCGAGCTGTCCGCCAAGACGGGCGCGGGCATGAAGGCGTGGCTGGATTTTCTGGTGCAACGGCGGGCGGGCTAAAAGGTTTTAACCACGGAACTGCCGCGCCGGGCGCGAGCACGGCGAGTGGACACGGATTAACACGGATGGGGCGGGGCGGGGGCGTAAAAGGCTGTTTCGGATAAGTCTTACAAAATAGTTGTTGCCTTACATTATACGTGATGGCAGACTTTTGTCGAAAGGCAGAAACATGAACGCAGCATACGTCACTTCCAAAGGCCAGTTGGTTGTTCCCTCGTCCATCCGCCGCCGGTTCGGCATCAAGCCCGGCACGCGCATCAACTTTGTGGAAGAAGGCGACCGCATCATCTTCCAGCCCGTCACCCGCGAATACATCAGCAGCTTTTGCGGCATCTTCAAGCAGAAGCCCGGTGAGAAATCCGTGGTGCAGGAACTCATTGAGGAGCGCCGCGCCGAAAAGGCAAAGGAAGACCGCGAATGAAAACCACCGTGCTGGACGCCTCCGCGATGCTCGCCATGTTCTTTGGGCAGCCGGGCATGGAACAGGTGCGCGACCTTTTCCACAAGGCCTCCGAAGCCGACCGTCCGGTGTTCATTTCGGCCGTGAACTGGGCGGAGGTGCTTTACAAGATGGAACGCAAGCACGGCAAGGCCGGCTACGAAACCGCGCGCCAGTTTGAGCGCACCACGCCATTGGAAGCCGTGCCGGTTGACCGCGAACTGGCGGAAGCCGCCGCCCTGTTGAAGAACGAATACGACCTGGGACTGGCCGATGCCTTTGCCGCCGCGCTCGCCAAAAGCAAGAAAGCCGAACTCATCACCGGCGACCACGAATTCAAGGCGGTCGAAAAAGAAATCAAAATCAACTGGCTGAAATAATTTCAGCGCGGCAACGCCGCATACTGCATTGGATCAAGCGAACAGGTGTTGCGAAGAGAACCGGCCAAAACGAAAAGTTTCGGTTGGCGAGCGAAGTTGAAAAGGCGGTAGAGTTGATATTGGTTTTCTCTTGTTTCAGAAACTTCAACTTCATTTTTGGAAGCAAAGAATGGCGTCAGTGCTCCGAAGCGTGTGGTTTTGACCTCAATCAATTTTTCTCTTTCATCGGTTTCAAAAGACAAAATATCAAAACCAAGATGGTCGCCTCGTGAATTGGCGACGTGTTCAATTCGGTTCGCCAAATCTTTTCTTCCCGCGTGCCAAAGCCGTTTGTGTTCAAATTCCAGAACCAGCTTTTCTCCAGCCAATCCCAGGGCCTGATTCCGTGATTCAATCTCAAGATAATTTCTTCGGACCGGCTTGCGAATGCGCGGAGCGCTGTCGTGGAGCTTGGGTTTGTCTTCTTCTCGGCGCGGCGGGTTGACCAATATTGCCAACACGTCGGTTACGACAGGAAGTTGTTCAACTGGTTGCTCAACCGCCGCCGCTGCCGCTTGATGCAGGCCAACCGCATTGAGCAGGCGATCTTCGACAACATCGTAGAGAAGCCGTTGATAGTTTGGCAGCGGCTTGTATCCGTCAATGTATGGATACCCAAGTTCAATCAAGACGGCGCTGATGTTTTGATGCTTCAGTTCAACCGCCGCTTTTGTTCGGTTGTTGAGAAGCTTCTGAAGATTGCGGTTGTGTTCGGCCTTGTTGAACGGCTCATCGCGAAGCTCCATTGCAAGCATCTGGAAGTAATCCGAGACTGTTGCTTCAACTTCTTCGCGTGACCAATGCTCTGCCATACCTTGTGTCCAGGTTGTGCTTTGACGGTTGGGCATGGCAAGTCCACATTTTGAATAAGTGATGCCTGACATTTTTACCAAGGCCAAGCGTTCGGAGGTGATGTCGCGGATTCGCAGTCGCGGAAACAAGGCCACGGAGCTGGCGCTGGCGCGGGTGTTGCGGCGGCACAAAATCACCGGCTGGAGAAGGCAGGGGGAAATCAGAAAAGCGGAAAGCGGAAAGCAGAAATTCAAGGTGAAGGTGGATTTCGTTTTCCGGGCGGCGCGCACGGCGGTCTTCGTGGACGGCTGTTTCTGGCACGGCTGTCCCCGGCACGGCACGCAGCCCAAGGGCAACGCGGCGTTCTGGCGGCGGAAAATCGCCCGCAACCAATCCCGCGACCGTCTCGTTACACGGACGTTGCGGGTGCAAGGCTGGCGCGTATTGCGGATTTGGGAACACGAATTGCGGAAATGCGGAGCAGCCTTCGCGGAGCTACGGCTCGCCAGAGTGCCGTTGGTTTGATTCAACCCGAATTTTGAAATGGGATTGCCACAAAAGAACGCAAAGAGAGAGGCAAAAGGGTTGTTGACGGGGGAAAACATCCAACATCCTGTCTCCTTTCAGAATCAGCCCGGCTGGCTTTGTGTTCCTTGCGTTCTTTCGCGGCCAATTTCTGCGTTCGGGTTCAATCGGTTTGGGACGGCGGCACGCCCGTCCCTCCCGGAAACATTTCGCGGCAATCCGTGAAATTCGTGTCAACGCCTTGGTCAACGGCAGAGGGTCTGAATCTTTTCCACGGCTTCGGCATAGCCGCGTTGCGCGGTGGGGGAAAGTTCCTCGCGGAAATCCAGCGTCTCGGCGGGGATGGTCAGCCACCAGGCTTGCGGGGTGTGGCCGAAGACATCGCGGGAGAGCGCGAGCATGGTGCGCGGGTCGGCGGCGTGGGCCATGAGCTGCGAGGTTTCGTTGGGTTCGAGCTTGCGGAGCTGGACTTCCTGCGGCGCGTCCACGGCGGCATCCACGAAGATGACGGTGTGGGCGCGGGAGATGGGGTCGGCGAGTTCGGGCGTGAGCATGGGGCAGACGAGCGTGCGCACGCCGGGCAACGCGAGCTGCTCGACGGCCTCGGCCACGCGAGGGCCGACGCCGTCGTCGCCGCGCAGGGTATTGCCGTAGCCGACGATGAGGAAGTCGCGGGCGGTTGCCGGATTTGGATTCACAATTTCACGCTTTCAAAAAAACGGGGAAACGACCCGCGCCGTTTCCCCGCCAAACCAAACAAACTATCAGGACAAATCAGCCGCGCGCCATTTCGCTCATGACTTTGCCATCCGGCGCGATGAGTTGCACGTGCAATGGCATCTGGCCGACGGCGTGCGTGGAGCAGCTCAGGCACGGGTCGTAGCAGCGGATGCCGTGCTCGATGCGGTTGAGCATGGGTTCGGGAATCTCGGCGTTGCCGTTCTTGACGTAGTGCCGCGCGATCTGGGCGACGGTCTGGTTCATGGCCAGGTTGTTCTGGCCGGTGGCCACGATTCGCTGGCGCCCACGCCGCGCAGGCTGTTGATGCCGGCATCGGCGCGGAGGTAGTCGCTGGAAAGCTCCGGGTCGTCCATGTAGCGCTCGATGTATTCAAGCGAGGCGAGGATTTCGATGAGCCGCGCGTAGTGGTAGAGGAACGACGAGGTGACGGCGCCGCGGCCGAGTTTCTTGAAGTTTTTCAACTCCGCGTCGGCTTTGGGCGTGCCCATGCGTTCGCAGACGTTGAGCCGCGCGAGCGGCCCAACGCGGTAGATGCCAGCGGGGTAACCAAGCGGCAGATAATACGGCGACTTGAGGTAAGACGCGGTCTGCACGGCTTCGCCGATGAACTCGTTGTAGCGCGAGACTTCGATCTGGTCGGCGATGATGCTGCCGCTGCTGTCGGTGAAGCGGAGTTTGCCGCCGTGGTGTTCCCAGGTGCCGTCCGGGGCGACGAGGCCCATGAAGAGCGAGGGGAAGTTGCCGAAGATCTGGATTTCGCGCTGGTGCGTTTCCATCGTTTTCTTCCAGAGGTCGAACGCGACCTGCGTGGTGGCGAAGGCTTCGGGCAGCCAGGCTTTGATTTTGGCGCGGCCTTCCTTGGAGAGGGGGCTGCGCACGCCGCCGGGGACGGCCCAGGCGGGATGGATTTTCTGGCCGGCAAGGATCTCGATGATTTCCTGGCCGAACTGGCGGAGGCGGATTCCGGCGCGGGCGAGGCCGGCGTTCGCGCCGATGAGGCCGAAGACGTTGCGCTGCGCGGGGGCGGTTTCCCAGCCGAGGAGGAAGGCGGGCGCGCGCAGGTGGAAGAAGCTCAAGGCGTGGCTCTGCACCATCTGGCCGAGGTTGAGCAGGCGGCGCAATTTGTCGGCGGCGGGCGGGATGCTGACAGCCATGAGGGCGTCGCCGGCCTTGGCGGAGGCGAGCGTGTGGCTGATGGGGCAGATGCCGCAGATGCGCTGCGTGATGGCGGGCATCTCGGTGTAGGGCCGGCCTTCGCAGAATTTTTCGAAGCCGCGGAATTCCACGACATGAAATTCGGCGTCGGACACATTGCCGGCGTCGTCCATGAAGATGCTGATCTTGGCGTGGCCCTCGATGCGGGTCACGGGGTCAATGACAATTCGTTTTGACATAACTTCGTTCAACCAAATTTGATCTGTTTGCCTTCGAGTTTCGGTCCGCCGGCCAACAACTGGGTCACCAGCGCCTTGATGTTCGCGGCGGACGGCGGGCAGCCGGGCAGGAAATGTTCGACGTGGACGGCCTCGTGCACGGGCATCACGCGCTTGAGCAGCGTGGGCACAATGCCGTCGCCGGCGGAGGGCACGCGCTGATTGAACTGTGCGTTCTCGACGTAGGCGCGCTGGAGCACGCTTTCCTCGTTGCCGAGGCCGAGCTGGTTGCGCATGGCGGGCACGTTGGCGGTGACGGCGCAGTCGCCGAAGGCGATGAGCACCTTGGTGCGCTGGCGGATTTTGTGGAGGAGTTCCAGGTTGTCCTCGTTGCAGACGGCGCCTTCGATGAGGCAGACGTCCACGTTTTCGGGATACTCCTTCACGTCCACGACAGGGCTGTAGACAACGTCCACCAGCCCGGCGAGGTCCACGAGGAAACCAGCCCGGCGAGGTCCACGAGGAATTCGTCGAGGTCGAGGAACGACATGTGGCAACCGGCGCAACCGCCGAGCCAGACTGTGGCTAAACGCACTTTCATATTTTTTAAATCAATCCGCTGCGATCCATTGTTTCTTTTCCCGCGCCGTGACGAGGAATTCGAGCCGGCTGCGGTCGCGCTCCATTTCGCCGACGGTCGAGCCTTTGTGGAACAGCGCGCCGGTGGGGCACGCCTGGACGCACTTGCCGCATTTCGTGCAGGAATCGGAGTCGCCCCACGGCATGTTGAGGTCGGTGATGATGTTCGACTTCGTGCCGCGCCCGGCGATGTTCTTCGTGCCCGCGCCTTCGATGTGCCAGCACACGCGGACGCAACGGCTGCACAGCACGCAGCGGTTGTGATCCATGCCGTAGAGAGAGTGGGTGGTGTCCACGCTCCACTTCGGGAAGAGGTAATCGGAGCGGACGTGGTCCACGCCCAGCGAGTAGCCGAGGGTCTGGAGTTCGCAGTGGCCGTTGGAGACGCACACGGCGCAGACGTGGTTGCGCTCGGCGAAGAGCAGCTCCAGCGTCATGCGGCGATACTTGCGCAGGCGTTCGCTATCGGTCTTGATCTCCATGCCCTCGGCGACCTTCGTGGTGCAGGCGGGCAGAAGCTTCGGCACGCCCGCGACCTCGATGAGGCAGAGCCGGCACGCGCCGACGTCGTAAACGCCATCCAGGTGGCAGAGGGTCGGGATGTTGATCTTGGCCTCCGATGCGGCCTGCAAAACTGTCTCGCCTTCTTCGGCGGTGATCTGTTTGCCGTCAATTGTCAGTGTCTTGGCAGCCATAAAAGTGGTTCGTTATTTCGTCGCGGCGCTTTGGTTCGATGCTTCTGTGTTGCCCGGGCCGAATTTATCCGGCTGCAACAGTTCCTCGTATTC
>JAPLTZ010000328.1:0-4612 GCA_026397895.1 Verrucomicrobiota bacterium
TGAACGACGGTGCCCGGACGTCGCCATCCACCGCTCAGCCCACGCCATGCGCTGGACTTATACGCCGCCACCGGCCGAAGAGGTCGAGGCGCTCAGCCAAGGCGCGGAGTTTTTCGCGGGAGTTCATGCGGCCCATCGTAAATCCCAAATCGAAAACCGCAAATCCAATTAGGAAAATAATGACCCTCCCCTCCCCCAATTTTTCCGCCGCGCTCCGGTGCGTGCGGCACCGCAGCGAGACCGCCGTGAACATTCCCCTCAACGTAAAAGTTGAAAGCGGAAATCTGAAATCTGAAATTCCGCTGCTCCCGGCCAACGCGCTCATCGAGGGCGATGATTCCATTCCCTCCATCCTCGCCAATGCGCCGGCCATCGTCGCGGCGGCGGTCGCGCGCGGGCAGGCCGCCGGGCCGGCGGTGGCCACCAGCCGCAAACCCAAAACCGGACGCTCCAAATACAACCCCTTCATCGAGCAGTTCCTCGTCGAGCGCGACGGGGCCACGTTCACAATGGCCGACCTCGTCACCTGGCTGAACGGCAAAGGTTGGACGGGCTTCAGCGGCTTCGACGGTTATCTGCGGCTGTTGCTCGGCAACTTCAATGTCACGGAAGTGGACGGCTCGCAGGCGGGCGGCAAGGCCATCACCTATCAGGAAATATGAGAACCATTCCACTTGTTCTGGCAATTCTGTGGTCAAGAAACCTGTGCGTGCCGGTGAAGGACAATCTCGAGCTGGTGTGGAACCTGATCTGTATAGTGGTCATTTGGTTTCTCGTTGATTTGGACAAGGAGGAAAATTCATGAGCGCGCAATTCATCGTCATCTACGGCGGGCGCGGCGTGCGGTTCGGGGAGAGCTGCTACACGCTCGGAGACCACGAGCGCGCCACGATCTTCCCCAGCGAGGGCGATGCCTGGTATGCCGCCTACCGCGCCGACTTCCCGCCGCACCGCGTGACCGTGACTTCACTCCAAACGAAAACCGCAACCCCGAAAGACTGAATCATGAAAACCGCCTACCTCTGTTTCGTCGTGCCGGTGCTGCTCGGCATCTGTCTCCTCGGCTTGTGCTCGTATTGGCTCGGCCTCACGCGGCTGGAAGCCTGGTGCGCGCGGCAGCTCACCGACACGGATGGACAGCCGGAGACGTGAAAATCTGAAATCCTGAAAGCTGAAACGCTGAAATTATTTATGAAGAATCTTGCCACCGGACATAAGGCCCGCAGTGAACAGCGGGGGCGGCAACGGGGTGGCCACAGCGTGTGTTCCAATGCCGCCACTTTCACCGCGCGCGCCGAGCGCCGGCAATGTTCGCACTCGGCACAATTTCAAAAGCTGAAAACTGAAAGCTGAAAGCTGAAATGAACACGGAGCATTCCCGCATCATCCATCGGCTGCATCGCATCTTCAAAATTATGAAGTCGGCGGATCGGGCACTGGTGTCGGATGTGTTTGCCGCCCGGCTTGGGGTCTCCACCAAGACCATCAATCGCGACATGGATCGGCTGCGCGACTTCGGCGCGGATATTGAATCCGGGTTTACCGGTTATCGGCTGATGCCGAATTCGCCATGCCCGTTTTGCGGAGGAGCTTTCCAATGATTGACGCGACCACAGTTGAGCGGCCCGCGCTGCCCGCCAGCATCCAGAACAGACTGGAGCTGGGCGAGACGCGCTTCCGTCCGCTCGGCGACACCCTCACCGCCATGCGCGACCTGGACATGAGCGCGGAGGAAGTCCGCTCGCTCGTGCAGCTCGGCTACCTCATCGGCTTCGACATCGCGGTATTGCCGCCCGGCACGGGCAAGGCCGAGCTGCGCATCCTCACGCGCAGCGTGGAGCAGTTCCGCACGTTCAAGACCAAGCGCGTGTGCGAGATGGAATGGCCGCAAATCTTCCGGCTCATCGTGCCGCACCAGAAGCCCATCGTCACCGGGCTGGAAGTGCAGCGCGGTTTGAACTGCGACCGGGGCCATGTGGAAAATCTCGTGCTCGCGCGGCACCTGACGGCGCTTAAGAAATCTGCGCCCGGTCCCGGCGGCTCGTGGACGCTCGACCGCGCGAGCTTCGAGACCTTTTTGAAAGGGAGGATGCAATGAGCGAACCAAAATCATTCTGGGAACTTTCCACCGGCGCGCAGTTTCTGACGACGTGGGATGACTTCACCAAAACCAAGAAGCCATTCCAGAAAGTCAGCGCCAATGAATTTTCCCGGCCCGGAGGCATCCGGCGCTGGTTGATGTTCTCTCCGCATCCGCCACTCACCCCCGTGCAAATGGTGATCCCAGTATGAAAACTTTTTCCGCGCCTGAACCGCAAGACAACTGGCAGGGCATCCGCCCGCACAAGGCACTTGCGGGAGGCTCGCAAGAGTTGGCGCGGGAAATTTTTAACCACCCGCCTACGCTGCGCTCCGCCGCGGCAGGCAGATGGACACAGATGAAACACAGATAACTTTTATGAGCAAACTCACCAAACAATCACCGGACTGGCACGCCAAGGTGGCGGCGGAACTCAACAAGGACTTCAGCGAGATCAACGCACTGGAAATGACGGCGCGCAAGCGGCGCGTTTATCTGGGCCTGAAATTCATCTGGGCGAAGGAAATGGGCAAGGCCGACAAGTCCATCCCGCACGGGGAATTCATGCCGTGGCTAAAAAAGAACTGCCCGGCAATTCCCATCGGCACCATCGGCGATTACATCACCGAAGCGCGCAGCGTCTGCGAACGCATGGGGTGGCAAATTTCGGAAATCCCGAAATTTGGCGACCGTCTTGGTTTTGAAGTTTCCCCCCACAGGTTGCTCGAACTGCCGGCGAAGGATTTGAAGCCGGAGGCGCGCAAGCAGCAGCAGCTCCTGCTCGACCTCATTGACGGCAACGGGAAATTCCGCGCCGTCACCGAATACAAACAGGTAGAGGATGGCGGGGACGTTGGCGAGCGCAAAAACAAGGTGGGCCGCGCCAAGGGCGAAGGCGGGCGGGAGGCCGCGCCGACGTGCGACATCGAGGGCATCGTGAAGTTCAACCGGGAATCCGCGCTGCGGAAGATGGGCAAGGTGGATCACGAACTCGGCAAGCTGGGCGTGAACTTCATGAGCCAGCCGGACGACATCCTCCAGGCGTGGCAGTCCACGCTGGAGCGCACGCAACGGTGCGTGAACGAGTGGCTTAACACCCCGCTCGCGAAGCGCAACCGCGAGGCGATGGAGCGCGTGCAGAAGCTCTACCTGAAATCCTAAACCTTAAACGCAAAATGAACTTTGAAATTCTGACCCTGTCCCGCGTGCCGGAGGCCGACCGCGCCGAGGCGCAACGGCTGGCCGCCGCGTTCGCGGGCATCACCGGCCCGATCACGCACGCCTTCACGCGCATCGCCGCCGAGACGGGCCTGGCGGTGCAGACGGTCACGGGCAAATATTACCGCTGGAAAACGCGCGGCGTGGTCGGCCTGGTGAACGCGGCGCGCAACCCCGACTTCGCGCCCTCGCTCGTGGAGGGCGCGGTGAACGCGGACACCTACCAATACTATCGCCGGCTGTGCCTCGAGAACGGGCGCAAGTGCCGCGTGGCGTTCCGCAAACTGTGCCGCGAATTTCTGGACGGCGCGGATATTCCCGGCGTGCCGCCGGGCATGGAGCGCGAGGCGCTGCCGGTGGGCTGGACGTATTCTCCGGCCGCTGGTCTATACCACGCGCCGGGAAATGTATCTGTTTCAGGAGCTGCAATTCGACGACGTGTGGCACGACGTGGAATCCGTGCTGGTGAACCGCTCGCAGCGCGTGCGGCCGCTGCAACTCGGCGGCATGGATGTCTTCACCGCCTGCCTCTTCGAGTGGTGCATCAAGCCGCGCATCAAGCGCGAGGATGACACGCGCACGAACCTCGGCGCGCATGACATGCTATATCTGCTCGCGGCCATCTTCGCCAAATACGGGCACCATCCCGCCGGAACGCGGCTCAACTGCGAGGGCGGCACGGCCACGCCGCCCGACGAGGCGATTGATCTGATCCACAAATTGAGCGGCGGCAAGGTGGCGGTGCGGATCGGGAAATCGCAAAACCAATCCGCGTTTCTCGGCCAGTTCCCCGGCGCGGCGAAGGGCAATTTCCGCACGCGCGCGCTGCTGGAAAGTTTTTGGAATCTCACGCACAACGAGACCGCCGACCGGTTGCAGTTCCCCGGCCAGACGGGCGCGAGCGGGCACGAGACGAAGCCGGAGGATTCCGTCGGGCGCGCGAAGGAAATGGATTTGATGCTGCGCGCGATGCCGGCGCTGCCGGAGTGGGTGTTCCAAAATCTGCGGAAGCCGCTGCCGGAATTCCACGAGGCGATGCGCGCCATCGGCGAGATCAACGAGCGCATGAATCAGCGCGGCAGCACGCCGGGCAGCGAGCACGCGATTGAGGGCTTCGTGGAGGCCGGGCTGGTGACGACGGATTTTGACCTGCCCGGCCTCGGCCTGGTGACGCGCGCGGATTTTGAGGCGCGGCTGGCCGACCGCAGCCAGGAGGAACGCGACGCGATCATCGCGCTGTGCACGGCCAAGGCGCGCAAGCTCTCGCCGCGCGAGGCGTTCAACCTGAAATTCGCCGAGGCGCGCGCGCAGGGC
>JAPLTZ010000328.1:4654-8883 GCA_026397895.1 Verrucomicrobiota bacterium
TCGCGCAACTGCTTTACCCGGCGCGGCGCAAGGAGATTTCCCGCGTGACAAAGAATCATCTCATCGTGATCGAGGATGAGGATGTTGCGCCGAGCGCGCTGCGGTTTCTGGCGCATCACTTCTCGCCGGGCGACGAGTTTGAGACGGTCATCAACCCGATGGTCCCCAATCTTCTGTTCCTCTACGACGCGCGCGCGAACCGGCGCGGCGCGTGGTGCGGCACGCTGAAACTCTGGGGCAACGTGAACCGCGCCGATGACGAGGCGGTGGGCCGGCGCATCGGCATGGCGGAACAGGTGAAGCGCGACTTGTTGCGCCCGGTGCTGGAACAGGCGGCGCGCATGACGGAACAGCGCGCGGACGATCTCGACCACAACAACGCGGTGCTGGGCAAAATGTCCCGCGCCGAAAAACAACAGCGCCGCGACGACGAGAGCATCGCGCGCGAAGCCCTGGAACTATGACCACCACGCCACGCGAATCCTTTCACGCCGCCATTGACCAGCAGGACATCTGGAAGCCGGGCGAGATGCGGGACTTCGCCCTTGCGCTGGTGAGCGCCGCCATCACGAACCTGAAGGCGGGCCAGGTGCGGTTTTCCACCGACGACGTGGCGGAGGCCAAGCATCCGAAATCTCCCGGCATCGCCGGCAGCGTGATTGAGAAGCTCAAAAACGCGAGCGTGATCAAGCCCGCCGGCCACGTCCACGAAGGGGTCTGGTGCCCCGACCGCATCCGGTCAACCCGGCCCACGGCCAACGGTCGGTGGATCGGCCTCTACGAACTTTGCTCGCTGCACAACGGCTGCGAATTCCTCGAACGCAACGCCATCGAGATCGCCGGGCAGCAGCTCCAATTTGCCGGCAGTTAAGCCGGCATTAACACAACAACCAAAAAACCGGAGAAACAAAATGAACTGCAATACTGGATCACTCATGAGCATGGAAGGCTTGCAACAGTTGCCAGCCGAAGAACAGAAGAAATACGTCGAGGTCAAACGCGACCTGACCAAGGTCGAAGAGCTGAATCAGAAAATAAAGATGTATTCCCCTTGCGGCTGTGGCAGCGGAAAGAAATTCAGGTTTTGCTGCCATCAGAAACCACAAACCGTAACCGCCTGACACCACCACCAAAACCGGAGAACTGAAAATGGAAAACGCGACAACCGTAAAATTCAACGAAGCCCTGCGCCAACGTCTGCTCGAACTTCGAGCCGGGCCGACGGGGGAAAACTTCAGCAACAACAAGATGGCCCGCAAGCTGGGCGTGAACTCCAGCTACGTCAGCCAGTATTGCACCGGCAAAAACTTCACGGGCGACCTCGCCATGTTCGAGCGCAAGCTGGAGGATTTCTTCCGCAACGAGGCCCGCCGCCGGGCTTCCGGCGTGGAGACCATCGCCACGGATGAAACGCGGGCGATCTGCTCGGCGCTGGAAATTCTGCGCAAGCTGAACGAGNGAGATCGGCTGCATCGTGCTGCCCAGCGGCGGCGGCAAGACGCGCGGCGAGGAGCTTTACCTCAAGGAAAATCCGCTCGCGATCCACTTCCAGGTGCGGTCGTGGAACTGCGACAAGAATTCCGTGGAGGGCGCATTGTTCAAGGCCGTGGGGTCCGCCGGCTACGACAACCAGACCAAGCGCGCCGAGTTCCTGGTCAGCAAGCTCACCGGCTCGGACCGGTTGCTGGTCATCGGCGACGCGCACAAGCTCACCAAGGCCGCGCTGCAATGGGTGGTGGATTTCTGGGAGGCCACCCTCATCCCCATCGCCCTCGTCGGCACGCAACAGTTGCACACGCTGCTGATGAGCGACACGCAACGCTTCAGCCGCATCCAGCTCTGGAATGAGATCAAGCCCTCGAACCCGCGCACGTTGATCACGCACCTGGCCACGAGCCTGATGCCGGAGTTGAACGGCGAACTGGAAACCGTCTGCGACCTCGGCGAACAGATCATATCTCACGAGGGCCTTTACCGCGCCGTCTACAAGCAGTTCAAGCTGGCCGAGGAAATCCGCGCCGGCGCCAAGAAGCCGATCACCGCCACGCAGGCCGTGCGCTCGGCGCACACGAAGCTGCTGCGCGACTGGCAGCTCAACTAGGCCACCAACGCCAACCCTTAACGCGACTTAATTATGGGCAAAACATTCAGGACGGCGCGGCCTATTCCCGCCGACCAGCGTGACGCTGGACTCAATATCGAACGGCCCGTGCGTGAATCCACCATGCGGCGCTTCGGCAAGGCGTTGAAGAAATTCACCCATCACCGCGAGCGCCGGCTGGCCGCGCGCCAGATTCACAGCGAGGTGGCATCATGAGATTGCTCGAAGCCATCGCGCCGGCCACGACTCTGTTCTGCGTGGGCTATGCCTGGCAGGACGGCAACTTCGGCGAACTCACCGGCCACACGGTGGTGGACGCCTGCGACGCGGAGACGGCCTTGCGCCGCTTCCGCAACCAAAACCGCCACGTCACCAAGGCGTGGATCATCGAAGACGAAAGCTGAAATTATGAAAATTCATTTCATCGTTGAAATCGAGGATGTGCCGGGGAAGCCCCGCCGCTGCACCGTGGAGCGGCTGACCCCCATCGCTCCGGCCAACGGCGACCACCTGAAAACCGTCCTGCATCATACCACGGCAGCGGATGTTGCCGCCGCCGCGCCCAAGCGCCGGGGACGCCCGCCGAAAGCGAGCGTGTTCCCCATCGTCAAAGAAGCCGCGCCCACGCCGCCGCCGGTGCGCGCGGAACTGTCCACCGCGCCCGGCCCGGTGTTCGACCCCGCGTTTGTCGGCATCATCAAAGACCTGCCCGAACCGTTCACGCGCCGCGCCATCGCCGCCGCGACCGGGCTGGAACTCAACAACGTCACTTTGCGGCTCAACCGGATGAAGCATCACGGCTGGATCGAAAACCCCGCGCCAGGGCTTTGGCGCAAGACCAGAACCTTCGGAGAAAAATAATATGACTCAAAAAGCACAAATCGTAAGCCTCGAAACCCAAGCCGCGCACTTCCACGGCCTCGCCAAAGACATCGCCCTGGAATTGCTCCAGCGCCCGGATCACCCGGACGCGGCGAAGAAGAAACACACGGCGCAGATGCACCTGATCCGCGCCGAATCGTTCCGCACGAGCATCAAGCTCATCACCGGCCAACTCGAACCCACACTCAAAGGAGCGCACTAATATGAGCCTCAACATGAACAAACAGTATCGCGCCGAAATCCGCGCGCTGGAATCCGAGATCAAAAGCACCTATCGCCAACGCAACGTCGAAAAGCGCCCGTTGCTGCGGAAGCTAGGCAAGCTCAAGCGCGAGCATGAAAAACTGCGGAAGCAATGCGTAAAGATCGAGGCCCGTGCCTCGAAGCATCATCAAAAGCTGTTACGCCGCATCGCCATCCTGGAAGGGAGGTTATCATGAGCATCCGCGCTGATGTGGATCGCGGGTTGGAAATCCGCACCCAGATGGAAAAGCTCAAGACCGAGCTGAAGGACATCGAAACCCGATTGAACCACGCCGCGCTGCACGGCGAACAGGTGGAGCTGAACGATGCCGACCGCGAAGGCCGGCAATTCCTGGCGAACGGCAGCGAGCGCATCGTGCCAGTGATTCTCACTGCCGATCTGATCGTCGGCGAGTTCGGCAAAAATTCCCCGCGCCATGTGGAAATCTTGGAAGCGGTCAAAAACGATGCGTCGAAGCTGTATCCGTTTTTCAAACCGGTCAGCAAATTTGAGAACCGGTTCGACAGCGGAAAAAAGTTCCGCGCGCAGGCGCTGGAGGTGTTCGGCAAGGAACTCGCGCCGGCGTTCATCACCGCGTGCGTGGCGCGGGACAAAGACGGCATCGCCAAGAGCAGCATCAAGGTGGCGTGGGACGAAACCAGAACGGTATAAACCAATCACATCAACCAAAAGGAGGAACATGAAAATTGAAATCAAACATCGCATTGACGGGAAAATTATTTTTTCCCACAAGTGCAAAGACAACACCATCAAGCTGACCGTCGAGGCCGCTGTTAAAGCCAAGGTCTCGCTCGCGTTTGCCGACCTGCGCTCCGCCGACCTGCGCTCCGCCGACCTGCGCTCCGCCGACCTGCGCTCCGCCGACCTGCGCTCCGCCGACCTGAGCTACGCCGTCCTGAGCTACGCCGTCCTGAGCTACGCCGTCCTGCGCTCCGCCGTCCTGAGCTACGCCGTCCTGCGCTCCGCCGTCCTGAGCTACGC
>JAPLTZ010000089.1 GCA_026397895.1 Verrucomicrobiota bacterium
CTGGAAGTGCTGGAGTCCACGGCGGAGGCGATCATCAACGCGCGGCATCTCGGCGAAATCGCGCCGATGTCCGACGCGGTCATCGCGGAACTGACGGCGGCGTTTCTCAAGAAGTGAGCGGAGCGCGCGTCACGACTTCAGCTTGGCGTAGCGCGCGGCGACGAAGTCCCAGTTCACGACGTTCCACCACGAGGTGATGTAATCGGCGCGCTTGTTCTGGAACTTGAGATAGTAGGCGTGCTCCCAGACGTCGAGACCGAGCAGAACTTGTTTGCCGGCGCTCAACGGCGTGTCCTGGTTCGGCGTTGTCTCGATCTTCAAATCTTTCCCGTCGAGCACGAGCCACGCCCAGCCGCTGCCGAAAATCTTCGTGGCGGCCTCGGTGAACTGCTGCTTGAAGAGGCTGTAAGCGCCGAAGGATTTGGCGAGCGCTTGGACGAGCTCGGTGGACGGCTCGCCGCCGCCTTTCTTCATCATCTGCCAGAACAGCGAGTGGTTGTAGTGGCCGCCGCCGTGGTTGCGGACGGCGGTGCGGACGTTTTCGGGAACGGAATTCAAATCTTTCAGCAGATTTTCGATGCTGGGCATTTTGTCATGCGCCATTTGATCAACAGCCTTGTTCAAGTTCGTGACATAGGCCGCATGATGCTTGTCGTGGTGAATCGTCATGGTCTGCGCGTCAATGAATGGCTCAAGCGCATCGGCAGCGTAAGGGAGCGGCGGCAGGGTGAAAGCTGTGAATACAGGTGCGGGCGCAGGTTGCGCGAAGACGGTCGGCGCGGCTGCAACAGCGGCGGCGGCGAGGGCGGTGGTCTTGATGGCGTGGCGGCGGGAGATTTTGTTCATGGTTTTTTCCGGGGTTGAGGTTTGCTCTCTTGGACGCAGTTTGACCGGGAACGGTTCAAATGTTCCAGAACTTTCCGATGCGCGCTGGTGAAGGCGAGTTGGTTGAGCTGTGCGGGCGTGCGCCAGACACCGCCGTCGGTCTTGCCAGCGAGCTTCGCGGGCCAAGCCTCAAGTGTGATGCGGTAGCGCGTGATGGAGTGGCGGATGGTGCAGAGAGGCTTCGCGTCCGTCGTCACGACAAACTGCCGGCTGTCGGCAGGCGCGGCAATTTCTTCGTTCGGAAATTCCCAGAGGTGCGCGTTAACCACGCTGGCGGGGCGCTGGCGCACGAGGAACTTGCCGTCGCGCTCGACGACGAAGGCGATGAAGCGTCGCTCCGTGGCGGCGGCACGCTTGGCGAGGTTAGGGCAGTTCGGCGATGCGGTTTTCGCGGTGGGCGACGCAGAGTTTTTTCACCGGACAGATTTCGCACTGCGGATTGCGCGGCGTGCAGATGAGCGCGCCGAGTTCCATCATGGACTGGTTGAAATGGGAGGCGCGAGGCGTGAGGCGCGAGGCACAGGGTCGCCTGGCGGCGATCACGACTAATTCCTCGGCGAGTTGCCAGAGGTGGGCGTTGGTCTGCTTTTCGCGTGGGTCGCTAGCGATGCCGAACACGCGGGTCAGGACGCGGATGACGTTGCCGTCGAGGATGGGCGTGGGTTGGTTGAAGGCGATGCTGCAAATCGCGCCGGCGGTGTAGCGCCCGACGCCAGGGAGAGCGAGGATGGCGTCGAAGTCGCGCGGGAATTGGCCGGCGTGGTCGGCGACGATTTGTTGCGCGGCCTTCTGCATATTGCGGACGCGGGTGTAGTAGCCGAGGCCTTCCCAGAGCTTGTGGATTTTTTCCGGCGGTGCGGCGGCGAGCGCGGCGATGTCCGGCAGTTCGCGCAGCCAGCGTTCCCAATACGGGATGACGGTCTTCACCTGCGTTTGCTGCAACATTATTTCCGAAACCCAGATGGCGTAGGGGTCGCGGGTGCGGCGCCACGGGAGGTTGCGGGCGTTCTGCGCGAACCAATGCAACAGCGCGGGGACGAGCGGTCGGGTTTGGAAGACAAGATTAACAGAATTTACAGGATTCTTTTTGCGGGCGGCAGCGGGTTTGGGTTTTGTAATCCGGTTCATCCTGTAAATCCTGTCTCAAGTTCGTTGCGAAGTTTAGGCGAAGGTCTTACGATTTGCCAATCTTGTGACACAGTTAAATTCCCATACTTGTAAACTGACCGACGCGCAGGCGACAGCGTTGCGCGCGCTTTTGGCGGAGCGCAATTGGAAATTCCGCGACGTGCCTTACGCGCGGTTCGCGGCGGAGAAGGAGAAGCTCAACGTGGTTTTCTACGAGAGCGGCAAGCTCGTCGTGCAGGGCAAGGCGACACGTGAATTCATCGAGTTCACGCTCGAGCCGGAGATTTTGAAGGAGGCCAAGCTCGGCTACGAAGCGGTTTTGAATCCCGACCTGTTGCTCCCGCGCCTCGGCGTGGACGAAAGCGGCAAGGGTGATTTCTTCGGGCCGCTGTGCGTGGCGGGCGTGTATGTCAACGAAGGTGTCATCAAGGCGTGGGCGGACAAGGGCGTGCGCGATTCCAAGAACATTTCCAGCGACAAAAAGATTTCCGAGCTGGCGGAGTTGATCCGCGAGACGCCGGGCTGCGTGACGAGCGTCGTGCCCATCGGCAACGAGGCTTACAACCGGCTTTACACGAGCTTCAAGAGCGTGAACAAGCTGCTGGCGTGGGGGCACGCGCGGGTCATCGAGAATCTCATGGGCCAGCGGCATCGCATGAATCCGCCGCCGGCACGGGTGATCAGCGACCAGTTCGCGGCAAGCAAGGACGTGGTGGGCAAGGCGCTGATGACTTTGGGGCGCGAGATCGAGCTGGTGCAGCGGCACAAGGCGGAATCGGATTTGGCGGTGGCGGCGGCTTCGATTTTGGCGCGGCATGAATTCGTGACGCGACTCGCGGCGCTGGAGAAGAAGTTCGGCGTGAAGCTGCCCAAAGGCGCGTCGGCTGCCGTGGACGCGGCGGCGAAGGATTTGGTTGAGGAGC
>JAPLTZ010000038.1:0-479 GCA_026397895.1 Verrucomicrobiota bacterium
AGCCGTCGCGCCGCTCGCATCCGGACGGACGGAGGCGACGAGACGGAGAAAGCTTTCGGTAGGGAGCATCGTCAACCTCCGCGGCGACCTCGAATTGGATAGCGGGCGGGACTTCGGGCTTTTCCTTGGCTCCTTCGTCGTGACCCACGAAGTGCCAGACCAAATGACCCTGCCGGAGCTGGCCAAAGCGATGCGTCGCCAGACCCTGGCGCTGAAGAAGCACCGGCTCTACCTGGCCTCCTCGCTGGACTTGGCGCTGGGCCGGCTGGCGTTTTCTTTCTTCTCGCCAGAGCGGCGGCGGAAATTCTATCAAAAGCACTACCCCCTATGGGCCGGGGTAAGCAACATGAACCTCAATTCGCTGTGGCCGCAACCGGACGACGAAGCGCCCGCTGATTACTTGCGGGCGGTTTCCACGGGGCCGGTTACGCCCCTGGTGCTGTCGGTGACGACTATCGGAAAGATGGTGAACCTCGCGA
>JAPLTZ010000038.1:529-3734 GCA_026397895.1 Verrucomicrobiota bacterium
CCTTCAGCGGCTATCGAGCGGATCAGTCATTATCTGGCCGACACTCTGAACCACTTGGATACCTACACATGAAACTCAACCTGCGAATCCTCTTCTTGCTCGGGACGGCTTTCCTGATTCCCGGCTGCGCTACCTACATACGGAGTGGCCTGAGCCCGGAGCGTGCGGCGGAGATTGAAAAGGGCTGTGTTCGCTGCGATTATTCTCCCTCGCACGAAATCGAGGAGCAGATCCTCGCCCTCAATGCCACCAACGTAACCGAGCGGGACATCCGCGAGACGCTAGCCCAGGCGCCGGCTCCCAGAATCATCAACATTCACGGGGGCATCTATCCCGTCCACCGGCGGCTCATTTCGTTCTCCGAGTTCCTGATCGGGATGGGCTATCCGGAAGCCAGCATCCTCAACCCGGGAGATAGCACCTACACGTTCAGTTGCTATGAAAGCAGCCATCTCATCGCCGGCATGATCGCCTGGTATTACGAGAAGGAGGGCCTGCGGCCCATGATGGTCGGGCACAGCCAGGGCGGAATGCAGGCGGTCAAAGTCCTGGATCTGTTTGCGGGACCTCCTTCGAGTAAGCTCTCGGTCTGGAATCCACTAACTTGGAAGGAGGAAAAGCGTTGTCAGATCACCGATCCCCTGACGGGCAAGAGCCGCCCGGTGGTTGGGCTCCGGCTTCCCTATGCGACCTCCATGGGAGCAGGGGGCTTGACGCGGATCCTGCCAAACCAATGGGACATGAATTTCCGGCTCCGGACCATACCGGATTCGGTGGAGGAATTCACCGGCTTCTACCTCGGCCTCGATCTTTTGGGCGGCGACGTGCTGGGCTTTGGTTCGGCCAATCTTTACAAGGCGGAAGGTGTCGCCAAAGTTCGCAACGTGCAACTGCCGACCGCGTATCACCACTGCACCATTCCCTGCACGCAGCACCTCGCGGAAAATCCGCAGGTCAAAGACTGGGTCAACAATTTCAACACGCCCACCGACAAGCCGGAGTTCAACGAAAACTTTTCCGCCGACACCGCGAACATTCTCTGGGCGGCGGATGTCTGGCACAGCATCAAAAAACATTGGGTGCTCGAACTGCAAAACCTCATCCGCGCCCAGCGCGCCCGACAACCATGACTACCGAAGAACTGTTCTGTCGCCGCGCCATCACCAGCGGCTTCGCGCTCATCTACTGGGCCGGCGTGTTCGTGCAGGCCCGCCGCGTCCGCCGGCACATTGGCCGCGCGCCCAACCTGAAACCGCGCGGCGCGAAGGAAAAACTTCTCTGGCTCGGCTGGCTGCTTGTCATCGCGGCGTGGATGGGGCAGGGGTTCTTGGTCAAAGGCGGGGACGCTTCGTTCTGGCTGCGGATGCCGGCGGGGCTGCTGCATCCGCTCGGCCTTGTGCTTGGCATTGCGCTGACGCTCGCAGGTTATGCGGGAACGATCTGGTGCTACGCCATCATGGGCGACGCTTGGCGCATCGGGATTGACCGCTCGGAGAAAAATTCTCTTGTGACGCGCGGGCCGTATCGTGCAGTGCGGCATCCGATCTATCTTTTCCAGATCGTGATGCTCGCCGGCGCGCTGCTGCTGTTGCCGACGGCGGTTTCGGCACTCACGCTCGCCGTGCATCTGTTGTGCGTTCTGACCAAGGCGGTGGATGAGGAAAAGTATCTGCTGACCGTTCATGGCGAAACCTACCGCGCCTACCTCGCGCGCACCGGACGGCTGTTTCCAAAATTTTTCTGAAATTGGCAGGGGTGGCGCGCTGCGCTGTCCCCGTCGCCGAGCGCAGCGCCCGCCGTGCTCGCGCCCGTCACGGCAGGTCAGGCGACGGAAAAAAGCGACACTTTACCACGTCCGTTCCGTCCTGCGGACGGAGAACGGCGCCGCGCGCCGTCAAAAAAAACAAGCTGCGGGAAACCGATTTGGTCGCGGCCTGACCGACCGCAAAGTCTGGCCCCAGAAAACCATCGCCACGCTCAAGCCGATTCTCGCGAAGTATCTGTGAAGAACGCTTGCGTTCGACGCTTTACACCAGTTGACAGCATCACTGCGCCGCGTTGAGCAGCTTTTGCTGACGGTCGGGAGGCAGGCCGGAGTTGGCGAGCCAGTTGCGCGCGGCGACGGAATCGGTGAGCAGCCACGACCGCGCAACTTTTTCGATGGCGTCATTGCGCTTGTCGAGACTGGGAATGTTTTGCACCCACGGCGCGGCCAGACTGGGGTAACTGGAGGCCAGCGCGTTGACATAGGACTGCACGGCGTTTTCCTTGGCGCTGTCCGCCGGCAGGGAGCCAAGCCAGTTGCCGGCAGCCACGGGGTCATTGCCCGCCCACCGGCTGGCCACATCCTGCATCGCCTTGTCGCGGGCGTTGCCGGGCGGGAAGTTTGCCGCCCAAGCGGACGCGGCGGCGGGATCGGTCGCCGCCCATTGCGCGGCGACGAGCGCCGCAGCCTTGTCCTGCGCCGCCCCCGGTGGCAGCGCCGCCGCGAACGCGGCCGCCTCCGCCGGGGCGTTCTGCGCGAGGCCGGCGACCAACCCGGCGGCGCAGGCGTTGCGCGCGTCGCCCTCGGGTTGCGCCTTGAGCCAGGCCAGCGCGGCCTGCGAATCATTGGCGGCCCACGCCTCGGTGGCATGACGGAGAAAATCGCTTTGTGCCGGGCCGGCATCGAGCGCCAGCCCAAACTTCAACGCCGCTTGCGGGTCGGTCTCCACCCAGCGCGAACTCAAATCGTTCAACGCCTCCTGCCGCGCGCTGCCGCCGGGCAGTTGCTGCACCCACGCAAGCGCGGAATCAAAATCGGTTCGCGCCAGTTGGTTGGCTACGTTTGCGATACAATCGTCGCGCGTCTTGCCGAGCGGCAGGCCTTGCACCATGTCCATCGCGGCCTTGGGGTCCTCCTCTGCAAGACGATACATGACCTCGTGAATGGCTGCGTTCTGCGCGCTGCCAGCAGGCATGAGGTTGATCAAATCCATCGCAGTTTTCGTGTCTTCCCAACCGATGTTCTCCACCATGCCAACCAGCAATTTGTCACGTTCCATGCCGGCGGGAAGCTGCTTGAGATATTCCATCGCGGCGTCCGGTTCGTTTTGCACCCAGCCGCCGACGACTTGCGCGAGCAGTTCGTTGCGCGAGTTGCCGGGCGGAAGTGTTTGCGCAAAATCCAGCGCAGCCTTCGGGTCACTGTCGGACCACACGTCGC
>JAPLTZ010000038.1:3825-4777 GCA_026397895.1 Verrucomicrobiota bacterium
GCGCCCACGCGAGCGCGCCGGGCAAATCATTTTGCGCCCACGACTCCAAGGCGGATCGCATCGCGTTCTGTTTGTCGGAACGGTTGCCAAGCGAATTTGCCCACGCCATCGCCGCTTGCGGGTCTTGGCCGACGTAGCTCGCCGCGATGTTGCCGAACGCCCGTATCCGCGCGGAACCAGAAAGTTCCGTCGCCTTGGCCGCCGCCCCTGACGGATCAATCGCCGCCCAGCTTGAAAAAATGTCATACGAAGCCCCATAGCCGCTGCGCCAGTTGGGAACGGAATCTTTTAGTTTCTCAAATGCGGTCTGCGGATTTGTCACCGCCATGGCACGCAAGACGGTGTCTATCGCGTTATTGCGCCGCGCGCCGCGCGGAAGTTTGTCCGCCCAAGCCAACGCCGCATCCGGGTCTTTGTTCGCCCAACCGCGCACCGCACTGGCAACCGCCGAGTCGCGCTTGTTGCCCGCCGGCTGGGAATTCGCCCACGCGAGCGCCGCTTGCGGGTCTTCCTCGCCCCAGCGCGCGAGCAGCGAGGAGCGCATACTCCACTGCGCGTTGTTGCCAGACTTGCCGTCAAACATTGCCAGCGCTCCGGGAATATCTGCCAGATTCATCGTGTCCACCATGCGCGCCCACTCGCGCTGGCCGCGCCGGTAACTCGCGTAGCTGTTGAGCGCGCGGATTTTCACCTTCACCTCGTCGAGCGTGGGTTTGTGGGCGGCATCATTTGCAGACGCGCTGGCAGAAACCTTCCGGCCAGAATTTTTCACGCTCCCGGCCAAAGCGGATTTGCCCGTGACCGGCTGTGCGCCAGCCGTCGCCGCTGTGGTGACGGCGGTGTGTGCGCGATGTTGGCCGAGCCAATAACCGCCACCCGCCACCGCGAACATGAGAACCAAGGAAAAAATCAAACCGTTTCTCATAAAGCCCATTGGTAAAATTTCCACGAT
>JAPLTZ010000038.1:4812-7234 GCA_026397895.1 Verrucomicrobiota bacterium
TTCCACGATGCTGGAAGGTTCAAGAAAATTGTCGAGGCAATTTAACCCGGATTGCGGCACCGGTTTTCTTGACCAGCACGGCCAAAGCCGTTAGACCTTCCACCGTTGCCCGCCAAGTATCTGTGAAACGCCACCTGCCCTTCGCCCTGACCACGCTGCGGCTGGTGCTCGGCCCGGTGGCCTTGGGCGGCGCGAAGCGTTTGGAGTGCGCGGGCATGACCGCGCTTTGGAACTGGGCGACATGTCGCCCAGTCGGAAAGCGGCGACGTGTCGCCGCACTCTACACCCAAACGCCCCGCAATTCCGCCTTGATAAACATTTTGGCCGGACGCAGAGTCAAAACCCATGAACATCAAAACAGACAACATCAAGAGGGTATGAAGAAAGTTCACTGTTATATTTTGGCGATAGCAGCCCTGATTGTTGGATTCATCATCGGTTTGCTTGTTAATCACCGCCATTATATTTCCAATCGCAATGCGATGATTGTTTCCTATGAGCATCGGCAGGCAGCGCAGGCGCTCACCACATTGATTAGCCTGCGCGGCAGTGATACCAACGCGGTTTCTGAAAGCTTGGAACACCAGCTTGATATTGGAGCGTTCGCTTTGTTCGCCAATTTGGAACAGTATCCAGATATGAAATTTGCCGATAGTTATCGGAGCACTTTGCAAGCTATTGCTGCATATCGGAACAAGCACCCACATCACTGCAATGACACGAATTTGAATAGCCTTATTGATGATGTGCTCGCGAGGGTATCCAATAAGACAGGACGCTGATTTATCCCGCCGAATATGAGGATAGGCAGCAAATCCACTGCCGCTTACTGGCCCGCCAGAAAAGCGGCCTCGACAACCCTTTTGGCCGGACGCAGAGTTGAAGCCGTGAACCAGATAGGCTGCAAAACCAATGGTCTACCTAGATATTAGGTATCATCGAACGCGTATGTTGAAGAGATTTGCCCTAGCTTCTGCAACCGTAGCGGTTGTGTTACTCGCCATTGCTATTGTTGCTCCTTGGTATATTCGCACCCACACAAAGCCGTGTCAGATCTCGTGCTCCAGCAATTTGAGGTGGATTGACAATCTGAAGGAGGAGTGGGCACTTGAACACGCACAGGCCACCAATGCTCCGACGTGGGATGATCTTCGGCCATATAAGCACGGAACAACGAATTTTCCTATTTGTCCAGCTGGCGGGATTTATACAATCGGACGCAAAAGCGAGCGCCCCACATGCTCGTTTGGCGGCGGACTACATTCTTTGCCGTGATGACGCCTAATATAGCAATAGACTGCAACCCGTCGCCCCATGAGTAAGTTCTCCACCATTCCTGCCACGTGAAACGCCACCTACCCTTCGCCCTGACCACGCTGCGGCTGGTGCTCGGCCCGGTGGCGTTGGGCTGCGCGCTGGCGGGAGTTTCGCGGCTGGTCTTCCTGCCCCTCCTCGTCACCGCCACGCTCTCGGATATCTTCGATGGCATCCTCGCCCGCCGGTTCGGCGTGGCCACGCCCGCCTTGCGCCGCTACGACAGCATCACGGACGTAATCTATTACCTCTTCATCCTCGCCTGCCTGTGGCGGCTGTGCCATCCGGTCATCGCGGAAAATCTCTGGGCCATCGCCGTCATCCTCGTTTCCGAGGCGGGCAGCATCCTCGTCTGCGCGGTGAGGTTCGGCAAGTATCCGGCCACGCATTCGTGGCTGGCCAAATTCTACGGCCTCTGCCTGCTCGGTGGCCTCATCGCGCTGCTGACCTTCAATGCCGGGAGTTGGGCGGTGGTGGCGCTGGCGCTGGTGGCGGCGGTGACGAATCTGGAAATCATTGCCATGCATCTCATCGCAAGCACGCCGCCGGTGGATGTAAAGAGCGTTTTCGTTCTGCGCCGTTCGCCGGGCGAAAAATAATCCGGGACAATTGCTTTCCTTGACCCGCCCGCCCAAAGGCGTTAGACCTTGCGCCACCTTTATGGCCACCAAAACCATCATCAAACCCGCGAAATCCCCCGCCGCCGTCGGCCCTTACAACCACGCCGTCCGCGTCGGCGACCTGCTCTTCAGCGCCGGGCAGATTCCCATCGAGCCCGCCACCGGCAACCTCGTCGCCGGCGACATCAAGGCACAGACCGAGCGCGTCCTGCAAAACATCAAGGCCATCCTCGACGACCAGAAACTCACCTTCGCCAACGTGGTCAAGAGCACGGTGTTCATGACCAACCTCGGCGACTTCGCCGCGATGAACGAGGTTTACGCGAAGTATTTCACGGAAAATTTCCCGGCGCGCTCCACCGTCCAGGTCGCCGCCCTGCCCAAAGGCGCGAGCGTGGAGATCGAAATCGTGGCGCACTACTGAACCGTCGTAGCGGCGTCTCGGCAGAGCGCCGAAGTTGAACCAATTTATCCGACGGCGCTCTGCC
>JAPLTZ010000373.1:0-3264 GCA_026397895.1 Verrucomicrobiota bacterium
AGAAAAATGGGTTGTCTGGGTTGTCCGGGTGGTGCGGGCGAACTAATGGCTGGCAGGCGGGCGGGAATTACGCCAATGTTCGCGCCGTGAATCCGCCGGAAATCCAGGTGCAAGCATGAGTCTCAAGCGGCAAACCGTGTGGAACATGCTGCCGCTGCTGGCGGTGTCGGTGGTGAATATTTTTTCGGTGCCGCTGTTCTACCGGTATCTGGGCGCGGAGCGCAGCGCCCTGCTGTTTGACGTGCAGGTTTTGATGGGAAGTTTTGGTTTCATGGATCTGGGTCTGGGGATGGCGGTGGGGCGGTATATCGGGGTGGCGCTGGGCCGGGGCGACGGGCAGGCGATCCGGGAATATTGGGCCACCGGCAACGCGATTGCGATTCCGCTGCTGGCCGGAATGGCGGCGGTTTTCATCGGAGCCGGCGTCTGGCTTGGACCGAAATGGTATCCGGTGGCCAATGCGGCGGATGTTTCGTTGCTGCGCTGGTCGTTCGCGGTGGGTGGGGTCGGGCTGTGGCTGAGTTACTACGCGCAGTTTTGGAATCTGCTGGCCCAGGCCCATCTGGATTACAAATTCATCAGCCTGCTGCGAGTCGTGATCAGTCTGGGGCAGATTCTGCCGGCCATCCTGATCGCCCGGTTGACCGCGAATCCGCTGCTGGTCATTGCGTGGACCAGTCTGGCGGGCTTGCTGCAACTGGTGGTTTACATCGTGCATGCCCGGGGAAAATACGGCCTGGGGTTGCGTTTTCGGGAGGCAAACTGGGCGCGGTTACGGGAGATGGCTTCCTTCACGAGCAAGACTTTTTCCCTGCTGGTGGTCAATTCGGTGTTTGGCCAGATTGATCGGCTGGTGGTCGGCCGGCTGGCGCCGCAGGTTGATTTCACCCATTACACGATGGCCGGCAACGTGGCGATGCGGCTGCAAACCGTGAGTTCGGCCGCCTCCGGGCCGGTCTATTTTCATACCAGCCGCGCGGTGGGTTCGGGGCAGGGGCAGCCTGCCCAAATTTACACCGCTGCGTTCGCGATGATGGTGGAGTGGGCGGGGTTTGCCGCCGTCTGGATCGGCGTTTGGAGTCCCGTCCTGCTGAAACTCTGGCTGACGTTGGCGCATAAACCGGAGTTGGCGGGGATGTTGTCCCCGTTTTTCACTCCGTTGTGCGTGGCCTTCTGTTTTTCCGCGGTCGCCGTCGTGTCCCATTCCCAACTCGGGCCGCTGAACCGGCTGGGGACGGAGCTGGCATTCAACCTGACGCTGGGGCTGGTCGTGCTTGCCGCGGTGGTCGTCGGCTGGCACATCGCCGGCCTGCAAGGTGTGGCATACGGATTTCTGGCGAGCCGGGTGGTGCTGGTGGGTCAGGATATCTATGTGGCGCGGCTGATTGGGGCGAAAAGCTGGTTGAGTTTGGATGTCTGGCGGCGGATGGCGATACAGGCGGGCATCGGCGGGTTGTTTGCGTTGACGTATCTGCTGCTGTCGCGGGATTCATACTGGCTGCTATTGGCGGCCGCATTGCACGCCGCGCTGGCGTCCGGCTGGCTGCTGCGCGCGCCCTTAAAAAATTATTTTCGGAAAAACATCTCCCGCAGTGTCCCCCCGAACGCACCGGATGGATTTTGAAAAGGGTGGCATTTTCGGTGTCGCCGGCTAGTATCTGCGGCAAATATGCCGCCCGTTTTTCGGATGCCAGCGGCCAGAATATGAGCCATACACCGCCAAATCCCGGCAGCCGCTGGAGCGATTTTCACCGCAAAGTCGTCCGGAAGCTGGCCGGCAGCCTCCCGGCTGCAACCCGGAACCTGCTGCATAAACATTTTGAGGATCAATCTATGGAGCTGGGGCTGGAGCGGCTCCGCGCGCGCGGCTTCAGTCCCGGATGGGTGGTTGATTGCGGGGCATATCAGGGGGACTGGTGCCGGATGATCAAGCGGGTCTTTCCCGCCGCCCGCGTGATCATGTTCGAGCCGCAGGCGGACAAACGCGCGCATTTGCTCCAGGTGCAAAGCGATTTTCCCGGGGAGGTGGATTACGTGGCCAGCCTCCTCGGCCCGGAAGAAAAAGCTGCGGTGACGTTTTTTGAAATGGAATCCGGCTCGTCCGTGCTGGAGGAATTGACCAACTGCCCGCGCCAGACCGTCGCCCTGCCCATGCGGACGCTGGACGGGGTGTTGCAGGAAAAAAATGTCCAGGCGGCCGCGCTGCTGAAATTGGACGTGCAAGGTTACGAGATTGAAGTGCTCAAGGGCGCCCGCGCCGCCATGCGGCAGGCGGAAGTGATCTTGCTGGAGGTTTCCTTTCTGCCCTACAACCGGTCGGCGCCGCTTTTCGCGGAGGTGATCCGGTTCATGGCGGAAAATGATTTTGTAGCCTACGACTTCTGCAATTTTCAGAGATGGGGACAAACCCTCCTGCAAGCCGATGTCTTCTTTGTGAAAAAAGACTCCGCCTTGCGAAAAGTCGCGCTGGTCCTGGAGCAGTTCGCGGACAATCCGGGAGTTCCGGCGGCGTAGCGTTTTCATGTTTTGTCCCCCGACCTCCGGCTGCTGATGCGAATCCTTGTATTCATCGAAACCTTGGGCATGGGCGGAATGGAAAAAGCCGCCTGCCGCTGGGTGGTCGGGCTGCACCGACGCAACCACGCGGTCTTGGTCGTTGCGCTCACCGGCGGCCCGCGCGTCCAGGAACTGCTCGCGGCGGGCGTGGCCTGCCAGGTGGTGGGCGGCGAAAGAACACACATCGGCAACCTGCTGCAATCTTTTCGCCCTGAGGTGATCCACGCCCACATGCCGGGCTTTCCCAGTCCCATTGACATCCTGTTCGAAGTCCTGACCGACCTGAAACTGAAAACTCCGGTGCTGCAGACCAATATCTTTGGGCGATTGGACAACCCGCGCGAAAATCCCTTTGTAAATTTCCGGCTGTTTGTCTCCTGGTCCAGTTGCGTGCAGGCGGCGCAACGTGCCTTCCGCCCGCTTGACCGGGCCTTTTTTCGCCGGGCCAGCGTCGCGGTCAACCCGCTGGATGCGGATGACGGTCCGGCGGCGGAGGAAAACCGCGATTTTCGGGAAAGGCTGGGCGTGCAACCGCACGAGGTTTTGCTGGGGCAGCTTTGCCGGCCCGATCCGATCCGGTGGGATGATTTTCCGCTGCAAGCGTTCCGGCAGGCGCAGGCGCGGTTGGGAAATTTGAAGTTTCTGATCCGGGAAGCTCCTCCGGAAATCGCCGCCGGCATCCGGAATTCTCCCGATGCCGACCGGTTC